>JABWCD010000015.1 GCA_013359265.1 Candidatus Hydrogenedentota bacterium | reverse complement strand
CTCGTCATCGTACTCGATCGTTTCGAGTTTCGAGTGCGAGTACGATGACGACTCACGAGCAGGAGCACGTAAAAGACTGTGCGCTCAAGGGCTTACTCGTGAGCATTTCTCACCGCACCGAAGTATTTTACGTCCACTGCGACGTCTCTCGGACGGCCGCACCGCGTGCTCGTGCTCATGCTCGTCGTCGTACTCGATCGTTTCGAGTTTCGAGTGCGAGTACGATGACGACTCACGAGCAAGAGCACGTAAAAGACTGTGCGCTCAAGGGCTTACTCGTGCCCGTAATCGTAATTGGGAATTCCGCCTCTAGTATGTTGGATACGAGCGGAACCTGCGGATGCCGCGGCGCTTACTGCTCGATTACGAGAACGATTACGAAATTGCGCGAACCACTCTTGATCCCAACTCGATTTTGACTAATCCATCTTCTCGATGCGCCTTTGGTGGCGCGGATGGTGGCTGTACGGCGTGTCCAGCCAGATATCGAGCAGGTTGATGCATTCGTCCAGCGACAGGATGCGGCGGCCCAGACAGATGACGTTCGAGTTGTTGTGCGAGCGGCTCAGGCGCGCCATGTCCTCGGTCGCCACCGGCGCGCCACGGATGCCCCTGTGCCGGTTCGCGGCCATGCAGATGCCGATGCCCGTGCCGCAAATGAGCACGCCGAGGTCGGCGTCTCCGGCGAGCACAACCTTGCAGACTTTGTCCGCGTAGTCGGGATAGTCTACCGAATCAGGTCCGTCCGTTCCGCAGTCGATAAGTTCGTATCCGCGCGACTGCAAATGCGCCGCAATCGCCGGCTTATAGTGTGGGGGCGGGTCTTCGTACCCCGCGTGATCGCTCCCTATGGCAATTCGCATCGAACGCTCCGTGGCGCCAAATACGCCCTGGTACTTCGGCGATTGTAGACGGACACTCGCGACATGACAAACGGGCTGCTCCGCAGCCTTTCGCTCAGTTGCCGGGGAGCTTGTTCTTCAATGCGCTCATGTCCTGCACGGTGACGCCGGCTGGGGGCGTATACACGAACCGCTCTGGGGCGGGCTTCGCATTCAGGTCCACTTCGCTGTATACCGACGTGGACGTTGGGGCGCCCTTATCGTCGAAGACCTCCGTCTTGATCTGCAACCCGTGCTCTTTCGATATGTAGAACTTCATCAAGCCGACCGGCGTCGGCGCGCTCGATTTTGTGGCCTCATTCGGTACGACCTCGATAACCCACGTGGGCTTACCGTCCACGGTCGAGTCCGGTAAGAGCTTTACGTCGCCCTTGTCGCGAAACGACGCGAACATCGATTTGCCGCTCGACGGCCCCTGTTTGCCGGCCGTTTCCGGCGGCATGCGGAACGCCTGGCGCCGCCCCATCATCTCCATCTCGTTGATGATCTCCTTGCCGTCGTACACGCTCAACATTTTCTGTTCCATGGGACCGGCCAGCGGAATCCCGGTGTCCAACTTGTTCACCATGTCGAGCCGGAACAGGGTTGCGTCTTCCTTTTTCAGGCACTCGAGTGTGCCCGTGGCGTGCGAGGAAACGGTAAGCGGCCCCATCGGCACGTTTGTGTCCGTCGTTACCTTTGCCGAGAATGCGCTGATCTTGGTCCACAACGTTTCGACTTCGCTCTCGACGGATTCGAGTGTCTGTTCGGCTTGGGTCAGTGCGGCAAGCAGCGAAAATGTTGCGGCGCAGATGGAAATACGAAATGGGCGCATGGACACTCCTTACTGTACTGAAAGGCCGCGGCGCGGTCTGTCAGGTGGTTTGTGAAAACTCGGTATTTGACTGGGCCGGCCGCGATCGGGATTCGGCACAGCCTCTGTGACTATATCACGGCCGTTGCGCGCCCGCCCGGAAACACGTCGAGAAGTGGCGGTAAGGCACAATTTGTAGTAGCCGTTGCCCTGCCGCATACTACATTTTGTATGGCCGAGTATGGTAGAATGATAATCCATGTTGAAGGATAAGAAGATTGTTGTCGTTATGCCGGCCTACAACGCCGCGCAGACACTGGAAAAGACCCACGCGGAAGTTATGGAGCAGGGGATCGTAGACGAGGTGATTCTCGTCGACGATGCGAGCAGGGACGATACATCGGCCATCGGCAAAACCCTGCCGAACACGACGGTCCACACGCACCCGAGGAACCGGGGATACGGCGGCAATCAGAAGAGCTGCTACCGGATTGCGCTGGAGCGCGGCGCGGACATCGTGATCATGGTGCACCCGGACTATCAGTACACGCCACAACTCATTCCCGCTATGGCTTCGATCATTGCGAACGGTCTGTATCCGTGTGTCCTGGGCTCGCGCATTCTTGGCGGGCACGCGCTCCGCGGTGGTATGCCCGTCTGGAAATACATATCGAACCGCTTCCTCACCGCGGCGGAGAACGTGCTGCTCGGCGCGAAACTTTCCGAGTACCACACCGGCTACCGCGCGTTCTCCCGCGAGATACTTGAAAGCCTACCGCTGGAGGAGAACTCCGACGATTTCGTTTTCGACAATCAAATGCTTGCGCAGATTCTGTGGAAGGGATACACGATTGCGGAAGTGACGTGCCCGACAAAGTATTTCGAGGAGGCGTCTTCCATTAATTTCAGCCGCAGCCTGAAGTACGGTTTCGGATGTCTGGGTGTAGGTCTAAGGTTCCGCCTCGCAAAAATGGGGCTGATCAAGTCGCCACTGTTCACGTAGCGCGTGGGGCCAGTTCGCGAAATCGCGCGTAAATCCCACCGAAGGCGCCGTTGCTCAGAATTAACACCACGTCCCCGGGACTAGATGTCTCGGAGACCTCCGCGGCGATTGCCTGCGCGTCTTTCGGCGCGTGAGAGACGGTGCCCGCGCCGGTGAGTCTTTGCGCCAATGCCTGCACGTCCAGCCGATTATCAAGGGGAATCGAGTCCGCACGGTGGATTGGGCCGAACCAGACTTCGTCCGCGCCGCGAAACGCGTCGAACAATTCGTGCTGGAACGCGTTGGTCACCGTTGTGTTCGATCGCGGTTCGAACAACACGCGCAGGCGCCGTTTTGGCCAGCGTTCGCGCGCGGCTTCGATTGTCTCGCGGATGGCCGTGGGGTGGTGCGCGAAGTCGTCTACGAACGTCACGCCCTCCGACTCGAGGAACACCTCCATCCTCCTGCGCACGCCCTTGAACGCCGCGAGTGCATCGGCGAGCGCGCACGGCGTGCCGCCGTGGTGTGCTGCGACGGCAAGCGCGGCAATCGTATTCAGCGCGTTATGACGCCCGGCGAGCGGCACGCGAAAGTTCCCCCACGCTGCCTCATTGCGATATATCGTCAGGCGGGTGAATCCGGCATTGTCAACGCCTGCATGCTCGCCGCGCCAGTCCGCGCTTTCGGAGAAACCGTACGTTTCCACGCGCGAAAACGCGTGCCCGCGCAGCGCCGCCGCGCGCGGAGAATCGGCGCAAGTGAGCAGTAGTCCTTCCTTTGGTATCTGCCGCAGCATCCGCTGGAACGCGATCTCGATTTCGTCCACGTCGCGGTAGATGTCGCCGTGGTCAAACTCGATGCTGGTAACGACGGCAATATCCGGAAGGTAATGAAAGAACTTCGCTCGCTTGTCGAAGAACGCCGTGTCGTATTCGTCGCCTTCGATGACGAACGGCGCTCCATTCGCGCCCAAGCGCGCCGAGTGCGGAAAATCAAGCGGTTGCCCGCCGATCAGAAAACCGGGATTGCGGCCCAGCGCATCAAGTAGATAGGCCGTCAGCGCGGTCGTCGTCGTCTTGCCATGCGTGCCGCAAATAGCGATGGGCCGCCGCGCCCGCAGCACGTGTTCCTTCAGCCATTCCGGCAGGCTCACGTAGCGCAGTTTGCGCGATAACACCGCCTCCACTTCGACATTTCCGCGGCTCAGCACGTTTCCGATAATGACGACATCCGGGTCCCAATCGAGATTGGTGGCCGCGTACCCTTCGGCAACGGGCACGCCCAGCGCTTTCACCATATCGGACGTGGGCGGGTAGAGGGGGTTGTCGCTGCCTCGCACTTCCCAACCCGCCTCGATCGCCAGCCGGGCCCCGGCGACCATGGCGGTGCCGCCAATGCCGCAGATATGGGCGCGGGGCTTTTGGCTATCGAACGACCTGTTCAACGAAGTAGAAAGAGCTTATTCGGCGCTAAGCTGGTAAGAGAATTCGTTCAGATCGGTCTGTTGCTTTGCGTGCTCGACAGTCATGCTCACTACGAACCCATCTTTATCGAGGTCTACGAGGACATTCTCGTTCAGATCGCGGGTCTCGACGACTTCTCGGCTATTGAAGTCGACAAGCAACGTATCCGTGTCCGCGAAGTACTTAATCTTCATTCGTGTTCTCCTCGAAGTCCCTATCGAAGAACGCGTTGTGGACTGTTTCGCGATCTTCCAGCAGAATTACTCTCAAATACTTGCGGGCTTCTGAAATCCATGCCCAACGGCGAATGCGGCCATCGACCTGTACTGTTTCTTTTGCTGGACTGTTGACCGCACGTTCAATCCACTCCATGCGTATATGTTTACGATCTTGCCGTTTACACGTGTGGTGGAAATAATGGGTAAACTTCATCGATTGAGTATACGGGGAATGGCCCCGAGAATTGAAACTGGTGGAAGGCGAAAATACGGGATGTGTGACACGATTGCGATAGTCCGCAAGGACGGCGTGTATTTTGCGAAGAATTCCGACCGCGATCCGAACGAGGCGCAGTACCTCGAGTGGAACCCTCGGCAACGCCACGAGAGTGGGGCGAAGGTCACCTGCACGTGGATCCAGATTCCGCAAGTCGAGGAAACGTACGCCACGCTCCTCAGCCGTCCGTTTTGGATTTGGGGCGCGGAAATGGGCACGAACGAACACGGCGTGTGCATCGGCAACGAGACCGTGTTCACCAAGACCAGGAACGAATCCAAACCCGGCCTAATTGGCATGGACCTGTTGCGGCTCGCGCTCGAGCGCGCGGACACCGCGGAGAAGGCGTGTGAAGTGATCGTGGCGCTGCTCGAACAATACGGCCAAGGCGGCGGCGCCGGCCACGAGAAACGCGACTTCGCGTACCAGAACAGTTTCATGGTCGCCGATACCAAATCGGCGTATGTGCTCGAAACGGCGGGACGTCTTCACGCGATCGAGAAGGTCGAAGGCACACGCACCATATCGAACGGCCTCACCATTCCCGGTTTCGCGGAAAAACATTCCGACTATTTGTACACGCGCGTCTCCGGGTGTCGCACGCGGCAGGGCCGCACGCACTTGCTGTCGCAAAAGACGCGCGGGCCCCAGCACCTGTTCGCCGCGCTGCGCGATCACGGCGCGCGCTATTCGCAACCGGAGTACCGCTGGATCAATGGTGCTATGGCTTCCCCTTGCATGCACGGCGGCGGCGTCCTCGCTTCATCGCAAACGACGGCGTCGTGGGTCACGGAGATGACAAAGGAGCGCGGTATCGTTCATTGGGTAACCGCGACCGCCGCCCCATGTACGAGCCTATTCAAGCCGGTGCGATTGGAGGAGCCGCTCGATCTTGGCAGGCCTACTGACAAAGCGGACGATTCGCTCTGGTGGCGGCACGAAGCGTTCCATCGCACGGTGATTGCCAATCCCACCGCTTACCGCGACATATTCGTCCCCGAACGCAACGCACTCGAAGCGGATTGGATCGAGAATCCACCTGACCCGAAGGACGCCTTCGCAAAGCATGATGAGTTGCTCACACAATGGGTGGATAAGGCCGAATCGATTCACGCTCCGGACATTCGCCCCTCCTACGTGCAGCGCTACTGGCTCAAGCGATCGCTGCGCGCGGAACTCCTCTCTTTGGCGAATCCACGTTAGCATTACGTGGGGCGAGCGCTATCCGGTGCGGCGCCTGATCGCGACGGCCCACTTCATCACTCGTCGTGCGGAGCGCCCCACGCATCGTTACAGCCCTTAATCTGGTTCGGACGGAAACGCGACTTGTAGTTCATCGTGCCGCAGTCGGCGATGTAGTAACCGAGGTAGTAGTACGATTTCCCCCATTGGCGCGCGAGTTCAATTTCCGCCAGCGCGGAAAACGTGCCGGGGCTGTACCGCGAAACGGACGGGTCGTAGAAAAAGTTCACTGTCGAAAGCGCATCGGGCAGTTCGTCGATTACACCAAGGCCGACCAGTCGTCCGTCCTTCCACAATTGAAATTCACGCGTACGCGGGCCAAGGCACGTATCGACCAGAAACCGCCGGTAGGAATCTTCATCGGGCAACTCGCGCAAATCCTGGTCGTGCTGGTGGACGAGGTAGCGCTGTTGCAGCGCAAGTTTTTCGGCGGAGTACTCCGCGGGTGCGACGCGCGACTGAAACACCCTGACCCCGCGGTTCCAGATGCGGCGTTGCTCTTTCGACTTGCAGAACGACTCGACCGGCACGCGAATGACTTTGCACTCGTTGCAGCCCTTGCAGTCAGGCCTGTAGACGTGCGTGCCGCTACGCCGGAACCCGGCGTCGAGCAGCTTGTCGTAGATGTGCTCGACCCACAACCCGTCGAGATACAGCAGCCGCATCTCGCGGTCCGGCAAGTACGGACAAGGGCAGCGCCCGTGGCCGAGGTACGCCATCTCGACCAGTCCGGCGGTCATAATTTCCTGCAATTTCATTGCTTGTATAATCGGGCCATCGGCAAACGAATTCCAGTGACATTGTACCGCGCGCATCGCGAATAAACGGAGCGAGGAATGGTGTCGTAGGGAAGAAACCTGAACGGCGATGTTCGTCTCAATTGTCACAATCTCGGTGTATGGCGCCTGCGCCTATCTCGCGCTTGGCGCAGTGGCAACGCTTGCGCTGCACGCGCGAGGGTTACGCATCCTGGACCACGCGACGGCCGGCGCGCCAATATCCTTTCGCGTACTGGTCACACCGGGCCTTATCGCACTTTGGCCGATCATGCTGTGCAAGTGGCGAAAGGCCGCGCGCGGCGGTGACGGCGCCGGCCGGCCCGATGCGCCAATTCCAGCATTGCGCCTGCGCCAAATCCATGGAATCGCAATCCGGCTGCTCGCGCTTCTCATTCCCGTCGCGGTCGGCGCAGCGGTCATGGTGCGCGCGCCGGTCGCCGTGATCGGCGGGGCAAACCCCTTAACGGACGCTCCGCCGCTGCGCGACGTTGCGTTGGAGCGCTCCCACGCGTTCGAGGGGTTTCCGATCGTGTTGCGCGTGCGGACGGACGATCTCGGATCATGGCAAGTGGAACTCGACGCAGAACGCGAATTGGATACACCGGCGCTGGGGCTTTACTGGCTTGACGGCCCTGGCGAATCCATCGTACCGGGAACCGGCGTCTACCTCGGCAATGTCTGGGGCCCAGGCGCGCGCCGCTTCGCCGTTGACGGTGAAAGGCTCTCCAAGGGCGGCTCGCTCGTGCTCTATTCCTTTGCAGACGCCGAGGTCGTCGCGCGCGCCTCGGTCAAGGCGCCGTCATGATCGCGCTTGCGCAATACGCAGGGCGGGCCTCATGTCGGTGAAGTACAAGGGCGTCGGCTGGAACCGGCAGAAGCGCATCTACGACGCGACGCTGGCGTCGCTTGTGTCGGCGTCAATTGTGCTGTTCATCGTCGTATCCATTGTTAAGAACCCCGGTAGCACCGCCGAAACGCTGATGATTCGGTCCACATCGTGGACGGCAATATTGCTGCTGCACGTCATCCTCTGCATCGGCCCGCTGGCACGGCTCGATGCGCGGTTCTTGCCGTTGCTCTACAATCGCCGCCACCTGGGCGTGACAATGTTTTTCCTGGCGTTTGTCCACGCCGCGCTCGCCATATTTCAGTTCCATGCACTGGGCAAGGCGAACCCCGTCGTCAGCGTGTTCACCGCGTATCGCGCAGACTACGATCCGTTCAATGGACCGGCTGGCAGCCTCGCACAATTTCCGTTCGAGCCGTTCGGCGCGCTGGCGCTGGTCATACTGTTCTTGATGGCGGCGACCAGCCACGATTTCTGGCTGCGTAATCTCGGTGCGTCGTTCTGGAAACTCATGCACCTGCTTGTTTACGTTGCGTACGGGTCCTTGCTCGTTCACGTCGCGTACGGCGTGCTGCAAAGTGAACGTAGTCCCATCTATATCGGCGCAGCCGCGCTCGGCGCAGTCGTCGTACTCACGCTCCACCTCCTCGCGTATCGAAAGGAAGCAAAGACCGATCGCGCGAAAAGCGCTGCCGAACACGACGGCTATCGCTTTGCATACCGTGCGGAAAGTATTGCCGAAGGCCGCGGCAAAGTGGTGCGCGTCGGCGGCGAACGCATCGCGCTGTTCCGGCACCACGACCGCATCTTCGCGATGTCGAACGTCTGCCGCCATCAAGGCGGGCCGGTTGGCGAGGGCCGCATCATCGATGGCTGCGTTACGTGCCCCTGGCACGGTTGGCAATACAAACCGGAGGACGGATGCAGCCCTCCCCCATTCGCCGAAATCATCCCGACGTACAACGTGCGCGTGATCGACGGCGGCGCATATGTGCACCCAAATCCGAACCCAACGAAAACCGTGTGCGACGGCGCGGCGGCGAACGGCGCTTCGCCACCTGCCGAATCGAGCGACTTCTACATCGGCTACATCAAGAAAGCGCCGGCGGGACCGGCCCGGTTCGCGCGCGGTACGGTGGCCGCGATCGCATTCATCGTCCCTGTCGCAACCGTACTCATTGCCGCAGCGCAATCCTCAGTAGACCGCGGCCGGTACGAATTCGGCGTGGCCCGCACGTTCGAGGGGACGTTGATCGAGCACCCACTTCCGCTGCTTCGGATTGCGAGCGCTACCAACGACGCGCGTAGCTTTCCGTTGGCGGGGTCTGGTAAATCGGGTTTACCGGATTTCGCCCGGGGACTTGACGGCAAGCGCGTTCGGTTCGAGGGCAGCCTTATCGTGCGCGACGGGCTGGCCATGATCGAGATGAACGACCCGGATTCATTCAAGGTCCTGGGCGAGTCCGGCAGTCCTGTAAATACCAGTCGCGCTGCCGAATTGGGCCGTGTTAGACTGACTGGGGAACTGGTGGACACCAAGTGTTACTTCGGCGTTATGCGGCCGGCGACGGGCAAGGTACACCGCGCGTGCGCGGTGCGCTGCCTGGACGGCGGGGTGCCCCCGGGGTTGTTGCTGCGGTTGGAGGACGGATCGAGCCGGGTGGTCCTGCTGGCCGGTCTACAAGGACAATCGCTCGATTTTGACTCCCAATGGGCGGCGCTCACCGTCACGGCGGAAGGTCCGCTCGAACTGCACGACGGCGTCCCCGTACTGCGCACGCGCGCACTCGAATTGAAGAAGCAAGGCGCCAGTTCGGCGCCGCGCGAATGAAGTGTCCCGGAAACGAGGAAGCAAACACGTATGCAACAATCCCTTACTGCAGCACCCGCCATCGATGGTTGTTTGGTCGCGTGCGTGCGGACCCTGGACGCCGTAGATCAATACGAGAAAGCCGGCGGCCCCTATTCCGCCGTCGGACCGCACCTGCGGCACTGCCTCGATCACGTGATGTGCTTTTTGCGCGGACTTCGTTCCGGCGTCATTGAATACGACGCGCGCGATCGCGACGTGCGCGTGGAAACGGACGCCGACTACTATCGCGAAATTGTACGGCACGCGATGGACCAGCTCGCGGCGATTTCGCCCGCCACGCTCGCGAATGCCATCACGGTGTGCCAGATTTCCGCGCCGGGGGCGCCGCTCGTGACCGTCGGCAGCACCGTCGAGCGCGAGCTGCTGTTCTTGTCCGGACACACCATCCACCATCTTGCCATTGTCACCCAAATCGCCAAAGAACGCGGTATCGCGATTTCGCCGGAGTTGTCCGTCGCATTTTCGACCGCGGCGCATCGCGAAGCCCTCGAGTCCGAATCGCCCACGAACTGAGTCACCAGCGCGAAAACCCAATTACGAGACCAGAACCGTGTGTACGGTAACTGTCCATCGCACCTGCGATCGCCTTCTCGTCACCATGAATCGCGACGAACGCCGCGACCGTGCGCCGGAGAATTCCCCGGTGTTGCATCACGGTGACATCTCCTGGCTCGCCCCATCCGACTCCGAGCGCGGCGGCACGTGGATTGCCGTGAACGAACTCGGGGTCGTGACATGCATCATGAACGGGTACGTCTCCGGAGAGAGTCCAGCCCCGCCCGCGTCCAGCAACGTACCGACCCGTGGCGCAATCATTCCCCGGTTGATAGAACGCGGAGGATTGCAGGACATACGGAACGCGCTCGTGCGCGAATTCGACCCCGCGCCGTATCCCTCCTTTACGCTAATCCTCGCACACCACGGCGCGGTCGAATCCTTCGACTGGAGGGGAAACGGCATGCTTGCAGACAGGACGCACGACGACGTTTGGTCTGCGTTTTCGTCGTCATCGTGGAAAACCGACGAGGTCATCGCCTGGCGCATGCGCGCCTTCGACCTATGGCGCGCGGACGGATGTAAGATGACGAATGACTTGCCGTCTCTGCACCTGCAACACCCCGACGGCATGCGCGAATGGTCCCCGCTCATGGATCGCGAGCACACGTGCACCCGCAGCATTACGCAGGTCGAAATCGCACGGGGCCGTGACAAAGCGGTCATGCGCTACTGGCGCCGCGATGCGCTCGATGCGGGTCGCGCGCCTTTCGTCACGACTCTGCCGCTGCACCTTGAGCAATCGTTGACGCACCATGGCTGACTACTTCGCGAATGCGCTCGATCAACTCGCAGCCAGCCCGATCCTGCAGGGCATGGTGGCCGCGCTGGCGACGTTTATACTCGAAGACCCCACAACTATTACCTGCGGCGCGCTGGTGGCAGAGGGCCACATGCTGTTCACCACCGCACTGGTGGGCTTGACGCTCGGCATTGCCGCGGGCGATTTTGGACTGTACGCCATCGGACGTCTCGTAGGCCCGAGCACCGTCGCGTGGGGATTGTTGTCCCAGGAGCGGCTTGATCGCGTGAAGCGCTGGTTCGACCGCAACCTGATACTGGCGGTTGTGCTATCTCGGTTCATGCCGGGTACCCGCCTGCCCACCTACGTCGGCGCGGGAATCTTTCAAGCGTCACCCATCCGGTTCCTCGGCGCGGCAATCGCCGCGTCGCTCTTGTGGACGCTTGCGTTGCTCGCGGTTACCGTCAAGCTCGGACAAACCATATTGCCTATGCTTGGCGCGTACCGATGGCCGGTGGTCGTTATCATTGTGGCGCTTCTCGTTTTCGCGCAGCGGCGCGCCTCGAAGCACCTGTCCGCGGACGACGCTCCCGCGCAACCGGTGGTTTCTTTTTTCGAATTCTGGCCTCCCTACATCTTCTATTTCCCGGTTGGGCTCTATTACGCGTGGCTCGCACTCCGGTTTAGGGGAACGACGCTGCCGACCGCCGCCAATCCGTCAATCTATTCCGGCGGACTTATACGCGAATCGAAGTCGCAAATCCTCTCGCTTGTGCCGGAATCGCAACGGATGTGGATTCAGCCGTTCTGCATGTTCACGCGCCCTTCCGCCGATATCCCGATCGAAACCGTGCTGCGCGAGGCGCTCGATGTGATGCGTAGCGCCGGTATAGATTTCCCAATCGTCGCGAAGCCTGATAAGGGCCAGCGCGGTGCGGGCGTGCAACGGTTGCGGACCGAAGACGATCTCCGCGCCTACTTGGAATCCTTTCCGCCAAATCTGGAAATCGTGTTCCAACAACTCGCCGACCTTCCGTGCGAAGCGGGGGTGATGTACTACCGTTACCCCGGCAGTAACCGCGCGGCGATCCTGTCAATCACGCTGAAAGAATTTCCGACAGTCGTGGGCGACGGCGCGCATACGTTGCGCGAACTCATCCTCGCCGATCCGCGTGCGCGCATCGTCCGGCGCGTCTATTTCAATCGCCACGGCGCGCAACTCGATCGCGTCCTGCCCCCGGGCGAACGTTTTCCGCTGGTGTTCGCGGGCAACCACGCGCAAGGCACGGTTTTCAAAGACGGCACACACCTGGCAACGCCGGCGTTGCTCGCTCGATTGCACGGCGTCGCGTCGTCAATGCCCGGCTTCTACTTCGGCAGGTTCGATATCCGCTTTACCGAACTCGATGCCTTCCTGAATGGAGATGACGTTCATATCGTCGAAATCAACGGCGCGGGCGCGGAGTCCACCCACATTTGGGACGCCACGATGACCCTCCGCGGCGCGTACGGCGCCCTGTTCCGGCAGTGGCGCATTTTGTTCGAGATTGGCGCGGCGAACCGCAGGTGCGGCGTGAAGCCGCTCAACCCGTTTCGGCTGCTCGGCGACTGCATCTGGTACCGCGAATCGTCGCGCCGGTATCCGCTGGCGCACTGACTGGTAAACACTATCCTAACCGTTATTTTGTAAATGCATTACAATGAATAGCCCAAGGGCGGCGCACACGGGCGCTAGGAGGCGGCCATATGACGCATGACGAAAGCGGTGTCGTGCTATCCGCAGTGCATTTGGACGCCCCCCGCGCGCCGCTGCGCATAGAAGCGTCCGGCGTTTCAGCGGACTTTCGGGCCCGATGGAACTCGACCGATCTACTCGCCTTGTCCGGCGCGAAAAAGGGGAACTACGTTTCAGGACTTGCGTGCTCGGACCGCTGCCTGGACGAAGTGCTTCGCCTGCGATACGAGGTATTCAACGTTGAACTCGGCGAAGGCCTCGCCCATTCGGCGGTGACCGGCCTCGACCGCGACGAATTCGACGATCAGATGACGCATATCGTGCTGTTCGACACGGCGGGTCAGCGCGTCGTCGGCACCTACCGCGTGCAGACCGTGATGCACGCGCTGGCCCACGCGGGCATCTATTCCGCCCAACTCTTCGAGTTCGCCGGCCTCGATCGTTACTATCCGCGCATGATCGAAGTCGGCCGAGCGTGCCTCGCGCAGGACCATCGAAACCTCGCCGCGATCATGACGTTGTGGACGGGCCTCGGAGAGTTCATGAACCTGTTCGACCAACAATTCCTGTTCGGATGTTGTTCGCTCACGACGCAGAATCCCGATGACGGGTGGCGCGCAATGAAGACGATCCGCCAACGGAAATTCCTGCACCGGGAGATTTTACTCCGTACGCGTCCCTCTCACTCCTGCGGCGACGCCGCGCGCGAGCACGACCCCGAGCTCGGTCCGGCCATTCCGCTGCCCAAATTGTTCCGCACGTACATGCATATGGGCGCGAAGGTCATCTCCGGTCCCGCCATCGATCGCGATTTCGGGACGGTCGATTTCCTCGTGTTCATGGACGGCAAAGGCGTTTCGCTGTCGTCCCTGGATATCCTCCGTTAATGGATTCGCGCATCGAACACGCGCCTGCCGCAAACAGCGCGCGGGCGCGTTCCAGCGCATTGCGCGCCGCGTGGCGCGTCAGTCTGCTCTTCGTGGGAAGCGTCGTCTTCCTGCTCGTTTGGATTGTCGTGAAGAGCACCGCGCGCTCGAAAGAACATCTCTACGAGCGTGCCGCACGCTGGACTGGGCACTGGGCGCGGTACTGTCGTTGGGCGGCAGGCTTCCGAGTGACCGTATCGGGCGCGCGCCCACCCGCCGGCGCGCTCATCGCGCCGAACCACCTCGGTTACGCGGACGTGCTGGCGATCGGATCGGTGCTGCCGTGTTTCTTCGTCGCCAAGGTCGATGTCGAATCGTGGCCGTTTATCGGCATGCTGTTCACCATTTCGCACAACATCGGCGTGCCGCGCGCGCGCGTGAAGGCTTTGGTCGAGGCGACTACGCAGATCGCGGACCGGTTGCGCGCGAAGCAGTCGGTTTGCGTGTTTCTCGAAGGCACGTCGAGCGGGGGCAATCGGCTCCTGCCGTTTTATCCGCCGCTGGTACAGCCCGCGATCGATGCGAACGCGCCCGTGTGTCCCACGGCGATCCGATGGATACCGGGCGACCCGGCGATCGACATTTGTGAAGATATCGCGTATTGGCGCGAGGAACACACCTTCGGCCCGCACGCGTGGCGGCTCCTCGGATTCAGCGGCATCCGCGCTGAAATCGCATTTGGAACGCCCATCGCAAGCGAAGGACACACCCGCAAATCGCTCGCGGCGGCTGTGCAAGAATCCGTCGCGGAGTTGTTGGGCATATCCGAGTCGCCGCTGCTCGCCACGTCCCCATGAAGCGATGGCTCATTCGCCTTACCGTAGCCTTCGTCCTTCTCTTGCTGTTGACCGTAGGCGGCGCATGTGCCTTGTTCACCTTCCTTGATATTCCGCGGGAAGCGCCCGGCGTCCCGCGTGACGCGGTTTCCATTGATGACACCCATACCGTGAGTTACCTGCACGCCGGCGATCCGGCGGCGCCGCGCATTGTTTACGTGCACGGTTCCCCAGGACGCGCGACGGACTGGGCGCGCTACGTGGTAGACCCAATCGCCGGATTCGAGTCCCTTGCGATCGATCGCTTTGGATTCGGCCAATCGACTCCCAAGGGCCCCGAGCCATCGCTGCGGGAACAGGCCCGCGCCATCGAACCGTTTCTCGTCGAGCGAAATGGGAAATGGCCGATCCTCGTCGGCCATTCGTTGGGGGGCACGATTATTTGTCAGGCCGCCATCGATTACCCGGATAGGGTCGGCGGCCTTGTCATTCTTGCGGGCGCGCTCGCGCCGCAGTTGGAGACGGTTCACTGGTATCAGCGCGCCGCCGATTTTGCATTCATGCCTTCGTTGCTCCCGCGCGACCTCACAACGAGCAATCGCGAACTCATGCCGCTGAAAGCCGAACTGAGCGCACTATCGGAGCGCCTGGGCGAAATTACATGCCCCGTAGCAATCATCCACGGGAAGAAGGACATGCTCGTGCCCGTGGCGAACGCGGACTTCATGCGCGAGCATTTCGCCCGAGAAATAGTTCATGAGTTCTCAGTCTTGCCGGACCAGAACCATTTCCTGCCTTGGACCGTTGAGTCCAAGGTGCGCGAATCGATTCGCAGTCTCGCCGCGAGAAAGTAGTACCTTCAAACGCGCTTTCGGTGCAGCGTTACGGCGCGACCCACACGCGTGTCTCTTGGATCACCTCCGGTACCCACCGCTTCACCGTTTCGTAGTGCCCCTCGACGATATAGCCGGTGCGCGGGTCGCGCGCTTCGGGCACCCAAATCTGCTCGCGCTCGTAGTACCCGCCGCCGACCACTTCGCGCCGCGTCTCGTAACGGCCCGTCGGGCTCGGCTGCACATACGCCGGAGCAGGCTGCGTGTACACCGGCGCCTGCTGCACGTAAGCCGGGACCGGCGTGCGCACGCTCGGGCTCGACACAATCGCGCTCACGACGTTGCCCACCGCGTTCGCAATGGCTGCGTCGCGCATCGCGTCCGCGTACTCCTCGTTCGACTTATGCTGGTAGTACGAGTTGTAGTACGGGTACGCACCGTATCCCGGATAGCCGCCGCCATACCCCGGACCATACCCGTAGCCGCCGTAGCCGCCGATCTGCGACAGGCCGTACAGGAATTTCTCGACATCGGACGATTTGTCGTGATCATCGTCTAATCTCGACAGCGCCTCCAGAACCGGGAACGGCGTGCTTGGATAGTTGCGTCCGCTGTTGTTCGCGCGCGAGATTGCGTCCAGTATCGGGAACGGCGAGCTTGGCGCGCGCCCCCGGTCGCTGCCCGCCCGTGAGATCGCATCGAGCAGCGGGAACGGACTCGACTGGTTCCGGCCCGCGATACGTCCCAACTCACCCAACGCCTGCGGCGCACGAATGCTGGGCACCTTCCCGATACTTCCGGTGGACCGAATCGCGCGGCCGGGCTTCCCGGCGCTGCGCCCGCGCTGCGCCTCCGCCAATGGCGAGCCGACAAGAAACAGAACAAGTAGAACTGCTGACAAAATTGAGAATTGTGTTCTTGCGCCCACGGCACCTTCCTCCAGGGTTGCGTTCCCCGATGGACAATAGACGCTCAAACCATCGGGGTATTCACGGATACCGCAGACCGCCTGAAAATCGCCTCAATGTACGCTGACCGCAGACGCGATGGCTAATGCCTACATCAATGCGCACAAAGGGCTTGCAGATATTTCGTCAATAGTGTACCCCTCGTTTCGCAAAATGCCGAAGTCGGTATCACCGTCGTTTGCCGTTATGCCATAGCAGCGCCCGAGACCAATCCGCCTGCCATCCTCCTGGCTTCTGTATCGCGACTCCTCCCTCCGAGTGCAACACGTTGGGCTACATAATGAGGTCACGCGTCGCACGTCCAGGCGCGTAACCCTTCCGCCTCGGGCGGTGTACACCGGGGTAGAACCCAACGGGAGGAACTACCCATGATCATGGCGGATGTATTCAAAATCCTGTTCATCATCCTCGGAATACTGATTACGACGGTAGCGTACTGGCTCTTGTTCGAGGCCTTGTTCCGGCGCGTTGTCGAACGGGCCAGCGTGGTGTACGAGACCAGCCCGTACAAGGTCGTGCTCGTCGGCGCTGTTGTCGGTGTACCGCTGTTTATCGCGAGTCTCGGCCTTTTGCAGAGCGCGGCGGGCTTGAAACTCATCGGTGCTGTCCTCATGTCGGCGCTGCTACTGGTAGGGCTTATCGGCTCGGCGGGGCTGGCGCGGCTAATCGGGTGCCGCCTGGCCTCCGCGACCGATAGCGCCTACCCGTGGCGGCGTGTTTTGCGCGGCGGCATGGTGCTGTCGATCACGTTTGTGCTGCCCGTGGTGGGCTGGTTCGTCATGCTCCCGCTGACGCTGGCGAGTGGGGTTGGCGCATTGATTCTGTCGCGCTGGGGCCAGCGCGCCGCACAGACCGTGCCTCCCGCTGTACCGGTCGCGAATGCATAATCCCGGGTCGAGCGCCATGCGAATCTCACGCCGCAATTTCCTTCACGCCGCAAGCGCTTTGTCCGCCGCGACGGTGATGGGCTGCGATCGTGCGGTCCGTTTCGTGGGCGTTCCGCAGCCGCCCGGAATGCCGGGACCGTTCGCGGTGGCGGCTGCAGCGACCGTCGATCCAATCACGCACGTGTTGCGCCGCGTCACCTTCGGACCACGCCCAGGCGACCATGCGCGCGTCGCGGGGATGGGGATCGACGCGTACCTGGAAGAACAGTTGCATCCCGAGCGGATCGACGATTACGAATGCCACAGCCTTGTGCGCCGCAACGAAACGGTCGCCGCGCCGCTGGGCGAGTTGTTCGAATACAAACAGGACCTGCTGTTGCGCGAACTGACCCGCGCGTCGATGCAGCGCGCCATTTACAGCAAGCGGCAACTGTACGAGGTGATGGTCGAGTTTTGGACTGATCACTTCAACATCGCGCAATCGAAAGGCGACTGCGCGTGGTTGAAGACCGCGGATGACCGCGACGTCATCCGCAAGCACGCACTGGGCAATTTCAAGGACATGGTCCGCGCGTCGGCGCTGAGTCCCGCCATGCTCTGGTACCTCGACGGACGCGTGAACCGCAAGACCAATCCGGAGGAGAAACCAAACGAGAACTACGCGCGTGAACTGCTCGAATTGCACACGCTCGGCGTACACGGCGGCTACACACAGCGCGACGTGATGGAAGTCGCGCGATGCCTGACCGGGTGGACCGTGCGCTCGGAGCAACGGTTCTTCAAGGGCCGTGTCGAATTCCGCAAGCACTGGCACGACGACGGCGAGAAGTCGGTCTTGGGACAAACAATACCCGCCGGACTGGGCGAACAGGACATCGACCGCGTCATCGAGATCGTCACGGCCCACCCCTCAACCGCGCAGTACCTCGCGTGGAAACTGTGCCGCCGGTTTATCGCCGACTCACCGCCGCAACCCGCGGTGGACGCCGTCGCGAACGCATTCGCGGAATCGGAAGGCGACGTCAAGACGACCCTGCGCGCGCTGTTCGCCACGGAAGCGTTTCGCTCGTCGAAGGACGCGAAGTTCAAACGCCCGTTCCGCTTCATCGCGTCGGCGCTGCGCGCTACGGCGGCGGAATGCGATCCGAACGAAGCGCTGTATCAATACCTGCTGCGCATGGGTCACACGCCGTTCCAGTATCCGACTCCCGACGGGTACCCCGAGGAAGCCGAGCATTGGATGGGATCGATGTTGTGGCGTTGGCACTTTACCGCCGCGCTCGCGCAGGACCGAATCGCAGGCACGCGGGTCGACTGGAAAAAACTGGACGAATGCGCGGGCAGCGAGCAGATGCTGGTGGCCCATTTGCTCGGTCGCAGCGCGACGCCGCTGGAAAACGAATGCTGCGCACAATCCGCCGCCGGCCCAGTCTTCATGATCGCGTCCCCCGCGTTCCAACGGTTTTAGAATGAGATTGATGACACCCATGGAAGGAATGCGAACCATGAGAGCCCTGGGAGAATCCTCGCAATTTCGCCGACGTACATCTGCATCTCCTGTTCGTCTCATTGCTCCCATTCTTCCCATAGCTCCCATTCCTCCCGCAACCCCCATCGGCTTGGACTCCTAACCATGCAAAACACAGGCTTCATCAACGGAAACGGCGACTCGAAGAACGCCCTCGTCGTCATCTTTCTCCGCGGCGGCGCGGACGGCCTCAACATGGTCGTGCCAGTCGAGGACGATGCGTACTACAACGCGCGTCCGTTAGTCGGCATATCCAAACAATCGACTGCACCCCTCGACGGGACCTTCGCGCTCAATCCGCAGCTCGCGCCGCTCGCCGATCTCTACCGCGCCGGCGACCTCGCCATCGTTCATTGCGCCGGCTCCGAGGACCAGACCCGCTCGCACTTCGAAGCGCAGGACTCGATGGAGCATGGCGGTACCGGTGGCGGCGGCTGGCTTGGACGGTATTTGCGCTACCGCCCAAACGGCCCCGGCGGCCCACTGGCAGCCGTTGCCATCGGCAGTGCCGCCCCGGAGGCCTTGCGCGGCGCTCCCGCGACGGTCGTCATGGAATCCTTCGCAGATTTCGCGCTCGGCGAACGCGCGCCCGCCGCGATGTCCGCGCTCGAACGCCTCTACGCACCCGAAACGGACGCGCTCGGCGTCGCCGCGCGCTCGACACTCGCCGCGCTCGGAAAGATCACGCAACTCGACGAGAAGAGTTACACGCCAAGCAACGGCGCAAACTATCCCCAGGGCCAACTTGGCGATGGACTCTGCCGCATCGCGCAAATGCTGAAAGCGAATGTCGGATTGGAAGCGGCCTGTCTTGATCTCGGCGGGTGGGATTCGCATTTCGCGTCGGGCGCCTTGATGGACCCCCTCATGAAGCAGTTGGCCGAAGGCATGGCCGCGTTCCACGCCGACCTGAACGGTGCGATGCGCAATACCACACTCGTCGTGATGACCGAATTTGGCCGCCGCGTGTACGAAAACGCGTCGCTCGGCACCGACCACGGCCGCGCCAGCGTCATGTTCGTCATGGGGGGCGGCGCGCGCGGCGGCAAGGTATACTGCGACTGGAAAGGTCTCGCTATGGACAAACTCGAAGCCCCCGGCGATTTGCCGGTGCAGAACAACTACCGCGACGTGCTTGCGCCCATTCTCGCGCGGCACAGCGGCATGTCGGATTTCTCGCGCGTATTTCCGGACTACGCCGTGCTCCCGTTGGGGATCTATGCCTGACACCGCGTGGTTGACCGCGTTTGTGCGCTGGCCCGACAATGGCCCGCGCGGCCGCGCCGCATCGCGCTGGCCTGGCCGTGTGCTTGCGCACGTGCGTCAACAGGAGAACGCGGTGGCGGGGGAGACCCAGGGCCAGAGTGCCGGTGCCGCATGGGAAGCCGAATGCGTCGCGCGCGTGCTGTCCGGCGAGCGCGGCGCGTTCGACGCGCTCGTCGATGCCTACACCGCGCGCATCTATACGCACGTGTATCGCATGACGCGAAACCGCGAGGAAGCCGAGGACGTCGTCCAGGAAACGTTTCTCCGGGCGTACCGAAATCTCGGAAGTTTTGACCGCGCGCGCCCGTTTCGCAACTGGTTGTATACGATCGCAACGAACCTTGCGCTGAACGCAATTCGATCGCGGCAGCGGCGGGGATGCGGTATTGCGCTCGACTTCGATGACGTTATGGACGCAGTCCATACGCAAGCGGAAGACGCGCGGGACCTCGCGGCGCGCGGCGAGTTGTCCGACCGTCTGGCGCGCGCGGTCAGCCTGTTGCCCGCGCAGCCGGCCGCGCTCGTACACCTGCACTACATGGAAGGAATGACGATTCGCGAGGCGGCGGACACGCTGAACATGAACGAAGAAGCGGCGAAAGTCGCGTTGCACCGCGCCCGCAAGCGCCTGCGCGAATTATTGGATAAAGAGACATGACGAACGAGTGCGGCATATACCGCGCGCAATTGCGCGAGGCGTTCGATGCGGGTGCGGGACCTCCAGACGGCGGCCACGCTTCAACGTGCGCCGAATGTGCCGTGTATCGCGATACCTTGTGGTCAATTGCCGCATCACTTGCCGCGATGCCGCTCGAAGTCCCGCGCAATGCGCTCAAGCAACGCGTAAAAATGCGTCTGGCCGCGGAACCCTCGTACGCAAACGACGCCCGCTGGTGGCTGCCCGCGGCCGCGGTTGCCGCATGTGCGTTACTCGTCGGTTTGACCGTGTATTACGCTGTGCCCACGGACCCGTACCTGTGGTGGGACTACGCGAACCAAACCGCCGCCACGCCGGATTGGCTGCTGCGCGAGATGTCAATCACGGAAGACGTTGCGGCGGTGCAGCGGTACTGGAGCGACTTCACTGCCGTGTTCGCGTCAGTCTCGTCGCCGTTACTCTGGGCGGTCGCCGCGGCGGCTGTCGTGCTGCTGGTGTGCCTCAACGGCGCCGAAGCGTATCGTCTGCGCCTCGCGGCCGGCGAACCCGTGCGCAACCGAAAGTGGAGAGCGTAGGATGACCCCGGAGAAAGCCCTTGGTTTCATGGCGGCGCTGCTCGGGCTGCTCGCCGTAAAGGCCGGGTGTGTCGCGATGAGCGTTTGGCTCGACAAGTCCGCGCCGGCGTTCACCGCCCGGGCATTGAACGTTTACCAGACGCGCGGAAAGCGCTCGTTTGTGTTGGGGGTGGTCAACGGCCTCCTGCTTTTCTTTCTGTTCACCGCGCTTACAAACGCGCAGCTCAAACCGCTGGGCGTACTGGGAATCGTGATTCTGCTCGCAACGGCGGCCGCGGCGTTGACGGGCTACATGATCGCGTACAACGACATCGGTCAACGGCTGCGCGGCGAACGCAACTGGTCGGCGACACAAACGATTATCTACGGCGGCATCACCATGGAAGCGGCATTTATGGCGCCCGTCATCGGGCAAGTTTTTTCGATTGGCGTGCTATTTCGTGGCTTCGGCGCGGTAGTCAGCGCGCTGTTGTCTCGCGGTAAAGTTTGAAATGACGCAACCTTTTGGGGTTAAACAAGCTTT
Source organism: Candidatus Hydrogenedentota bacterium (assembly GCA_013359265.1). Taxonomy (NCBI): domain Bacteria; kingdom Pseudomonadati; phylum Candidatus Hydrogenedentota; species Candidatus Hydrogenedentota bacterium. The sequence continues at coordinate 100,092 of JABWCD010000015.1, read as the reverse complement.
GTTTGGAACGAGGCGATTCCGCTATCATCTTATGGTGACATGATTAGGGCGTCCAGCGGAGATACAAGTTAGATGCAGAATCAGCAGGCAGGGCTCGGAGAGGTGGTCGCAAACGCCATCGAAGAGGCACAAAAGGGCACGATTCCCCACATATACGCCAACGGATTTACAAACGCGCTCGGATCCGGCGATATTGTTGTGGTGCTGCAGCGGAACGGCCCACCCGCCGCTGTTTTGAATTTGTCGTTTACGGCAGCGAAAAGTTTGTCACAGAAGTTGAATGAGCTCATCGCCAATCTCGAAGCTTTGACCGGTAACACGATCATGACAACAGACGACATCAATAACAGCTTGGAAAAAAGTCGGAAATGAACGGCTACTCAACGATGCCTTGTCTTCCGCCAACTCAACCGCAGATAGATCCGCGACCGCTCGCCGTACGAAAGATCGAGACGTTTTCAAGACTGGGCGAAGGGTGGTCGTTTGGTGATGGCCTGCGGTTCGAAGATTCTGTGATTAATACTGCTAAGTCTCTCGTCCTTCACGCGCGCAAACACGGATTTCTCGAATCGGATGCCTTTCCTGGCATGCAAGGCGACGTTCTAATAAGGATCTATCAGGGTCTACATTGTTTGGAGTTTACGGTTAGAAACGAGCGATGCATAGATTATGTCCATGAAGTGGAAGACGCTGAGATAGAATCAGAGGACGATCTGACACTTGATGCGTCCACAAGCAAGATTCAGGAACTGAGAAAGGATCTATGCGAGTCATTCGACTTCTCCAAGCCATACATTTCGACAGAAGGGGGCGTCGCTTCACAAGTCCTGCCTTCCAATCGTCTGGAAAAGATGGTGGTATATCGGTCGTGGATGAAGTTTGCATACGACAATTGGGACATACAGTCTGCGAACACGTCTCCAAGTTTTACACGAGCGTTGCAGGCAGTCTGATCGTCTTTTGGTCCTTCGATACCGATAATCTTCCATTCGAATGCACGTTGGAATACGTCCCGAGTCCAACCGGTGACAAATGCCACGTCAATATCAGGAATGTTCGAGACAAAGACGCGAAACGCTATTTCAAGACTGTCGCTACAACTGATTTCTACGTTTGCGAAGGTACTGCTGCTCGTCATCTGACCGAAGAAGACTTTGATAGAATCGCGCGCATTTCCGATCGGTATTTCTTTGGCCAGCAAGGTTAGGTGGGGCGTTGCGCTCCTGCTAAGATTCTTTTGGTCGGTAGATCGATTCCAACCTAATTCTCGTAGGCTTTCAGTGCCCGTGTGAAATCGTCCGCATCGAACACAAACCCGAACAGCAGCGCCACGCGCCACAACGCCAGTTCTTTCGCGAACTGATTGTGCGCCGACTCCTTGCTTTCAATCGCAACAACTGCCTGCCGAATCGCGGAGCACATCAGCCCGCGCTGGTTCATGTCCACCATTCCGCCGGGCGAGATCAGCAGACATCCGTCGATCGCGAATCCCGCATAGATCAAATGGTTCACGCCGAGCTTTTTGCACACGGCAAACAATTGGTGTCCATCCTCGCAGATGTACTCGTTGTCCAGCGGTCTTGCATACGGATCGAAATCGAGCCGGCCGAATCCCTTATCGATGTCCGCGAGGTTCGCAGTCCCCGGAAACACATGCGCCTGCTTGAACTCCGACAATTTGTCGCGCAACGGGTCCGATGCCGCATGCTCCGGCCCGTCCGGCGCGGGCCCCGCCAGATCAACGGCCGCCTTGTGACCGGGATACTTCTTGTAGTAACCCGCGCTGCTTACGACATGCATCAGCGGCAGCGGCGATTTACGCACCGCACTCAGCAGTTCGGGGAACACATGTTTCGCCACGTCCGCCGCGCGCGGAATATACGGCACCGCGCAATGCCACCCAGGGAACTGCTCGTAGGTCCCGCAGTCCCACGCGTGCATCACTACGACCGCGGTGTGGTCCGGTGCGAATTCCAGCTCAGCCTTCTTCCACCCGCCGAACCCATGTTCCGGCACCGGCAGCGTGAAGTCCGCGCTGAAATGCTGGTAGTAGTTCGTGACTACTTTGAGCGGATTGGCCATGATCGATACCCACGTAATTGCCGCAGCTTGTGTGAACTATAGTCCTCGCGGGAATTGCGCGCAAACGGCATCGGTTGGTATACTGTGTGCCGCAAAATCGGGTCTTTGAAGGGCAAATGCGGCCCCGCGCCGCGCAGAAGGGTAGTCATGTCCGGACATAGCAAGTGGAGCACCATCAAGCGCAAGAAGGGCGCGCTGGACGCCAAGCGCGGCAAGATATTCTCGAAATTGGCCAAGGAAATCACCGTCGCCGCAAAACTCGGCGGGGGCGACCCGAACGCGAACCCGCGCCTGCGCACGGTACTGCTCGCCGCGCGCGGACAAAACATGCCCAAGGACAACATCGATCGCGCCATTAAGAAAGGGACCGGCGAAATCCCCGGAGTCGTGTACGAAGAGACGCGCTATGAGGCCTATGGCCCCGCGGGCGTCGCCGTCCTCGTGGATGTCCTTACCGACAACAAGAACCGCACCGTGTCCGAGATTCGCCATATCTTCACGAAGAACAATGGCGCCATGGCTGAGGCGGGCGCGGTCGGTTGGAATTTCGACCGCAAAGGTCTCATTACCGTTGCGAAAACAGGCTTGACGGACGACGAAATCTTCGAGAAGGCCATCGAGGCCGGCGCCGAAGACGTCGACACCGATGGCGACATGTACGAGTTGAAGACACTCGATGCCGACCTTCACGCCGTTGTCAACGCGCTCGAGCAGATGGGCATCAAGGTTGAAGAAGCGAAACTGACCATGATTCCGAAGACGACGGTTAAAGTCGAGGGCGCAAACGTCGGAGCGATTCTGCGGCTGATGGAATCGCTCGAAGATAACGACGACGTGCAAGATTTCTATGCGAACTTCGATATTTCCGACGAGGACATGGCCGCGGCCATGAACTAGCCCGCATGCGCGTGCTGGGGTTCGACCCGGGTACCGCGACGACCGGCTACGGTGTCGTCGAGGGCAAGGGCACGCGGCTCACGCACATTGCGCACGGCGTCATCTCGACCCCCGCGAATACGCCCTTCTCCGCGCGCCTGCACACGATCCACGAGGAAACCGCGCGCCTCATCGCTGAATACCGCCCCGACGCCGTCGCGGTAGAAAAGCTCTACTTCTCGCGCAACGTGACCACCGGAATTTCCGTGGCGCAATCGCGCGGCGTCATCGCGCTCGCCGCGGAAATGGCGGGCCTGCCGATCGGCGAGTTCAGCCCGCTGGAGGTGAAGAACGCCGTTGTCGGCTACGGCAAGGCGACGAAGCAGCAAGTGCAGAACATGATCAAGATTCTGCTCAACCTCGACGCGGCGCCTCGCCCCGACGACGCTGCTGACGCACTCGCACTCGCCATTTGCCAAGTACACGCGGGAAAAATCACGCGGTCACTCGAATGACCGCTACCGGTTAACGCCCCTGGTATTCCTTCAGCTTGTTGCGCAGGGTGCGCACCGATATGCCAAGCACCTCCGCCGCGTGCGTGCGGTTTTGGTTGTACTTTTCAAGCGTGCGCAGAATCAGCTCCTTCTCCATGTCGCCAACCGTCGTCCCAATGCGCACGGTCACGCTGTTGCCGTTACCGCGATTGGCGCGGGAAGGTCCGAACGAGAAATGTTCCGGTCCGAGCACGCGCGCGGACGACAGTACCACCGCGCGTTCGACCGTGTTCTGCAACTCACGCACGTTGCCGGGCCAGTCGTATTCGATAAACAATTCGACTGACTCCGGCGCGAAGCCGGTAATGGGCCGGTTGTTCTCCTGCACGTAACGCTTGAGGAAGCAGTCCATCAGCGCGGGGATATCTTCTTTGCGCTCGCGCAGCGGCGGCAACACAATGGGGATTACGTTGAGCCGGAAGAACAGGTCTTCGCGCAACTGGCCTTTTTCGACGGACTCCTCGAGATTTCGGTTGGTCGTGCAGATGATGCGCGTATCCACCTTGATCGGCGTGCTGCCGCCGACGCGCTCGAACTCGCGTTCCTGCAGCGCGCGCAGCAGCTTGGGTTGCAGCTCTATCCCGATCTCGCTGACCTCGTCCAGCAACAACGTGCCGGAATCGGCCAACTGGAACCGGCCTATCTTGCGTTCGTGCGCGCCGGTAAACGATCCCTTCTCGTGTCCGAACAGTTCGCTTTCGAGAAGCCCCGCGGACAGCGCCGCGCAGTTAACCTTGATGAACGGACGATCGCGCCGCGCGCCGCCGAAGTGGATCGCGCGTGCCACGAGTTCTTTGCCGGTCCCGCTCTCTCCTCGGATGAGGATTGTCGCTCGGCTGTCCGCGACCTTCTGGACTTGCTCGTACACGCGCTGCATCGCCTCGCTCGATCCGACCATCGCGGAGAAATCATAACGCCTGTTCAGTTCCGCGCGCAGGTACTGGTTTTCCTGCGCGATACGCTCGCGCTCGAGCGCGCGCGACACGGCGAGTTCCAACTCGTCGGGCGTGAACGGTTTCATGATGTAGTCGAACGCGCCTTCTTTCAGCGCGGTTACCGCAGTGTCCACCGTCCCGTAGGCTGTCATAATGATGCACGCCGTCGCGGGCGAATGCGCGCGGATGGCCCGCAACACTTCGATACCGTCGATTGGCTGCATCTTCAGGTCCGACACGACGACATCGAACGTCTTCGCGCCGGCCATCTCGATGCCTTCGCGGCCGTTCGATGCGATCGATACGTCGTGCCCCGCGCGGACAAGCGCTTCCTGCACGTACTCGCGCATCAACGACTCGTCGTCGATTACCAGAATTGCTGCCTTAGCCATATTCACTCCGCCCGCGGTAACGCGATAGTAAAGGTGGACCCCGCGCCCGGCGCGCTCGTCGCCGCTACACGACCTCCATGTGCCTCGACGATTTTCAACGCGATTGCCAGCCCAAGTCCTGTGCCTTTTTCCTTCGTCGTGAAGAACGGCGAAAATATCTGTTCCAATTGCCGCGGCGTCATGCCACACCCGTCGTCGATTACGCGCAGTTCGATCCATCCATCCACCAGCGCAGATTCAATCCGAATCTGACCGTCCTGCTGGATGCTTTGCACGGCGTTCAACAGCAAATTCAGCAGCACCTGCCTCAGCTTGTCGGGGTCGCCGGCAACATGCACAGACCCACTTACCGCATTCTCGATCGATAGAGTCCGTGCGCCACGGTCCACATAGCTGAGCGCGGACGTGACCAATTCGCGCAGCGGAACCGATTGCCGCCGGAGTTGCAGCGGCCGCGTAAACTCGAGCAGATCGGTGACGACGCGTTCGAGTGCCTTTGCGCCAGCAAGGATTTTCTCGACGAGCCGCGCGCGGGGATCCTCGTCGACAATATCGCGCGCAAGCAACGCGGCAAACCCGCGAATGCCCCCGAGCGGATTGCGAATTTCGTGCGCGACCGTCGCCGCCATCTGTCCAATCGCCGCAAGGCGATCCTGATGTTGTAGCCGTGTGCGCAGGGATTCGATCTCGGTTTGGTCCTGAAAAACCTTTACTGTGCCGATGCGCCGTAGCGATCGATCGAACAGCGGCGAATCGCATTCGCTGACCCGCACCGCGCGTCCGTCCTCCGCGCGCAATTCCCGCCCGTGCCGGCCGGACGGCACGGCAAACTCGCGCCCAAACACGTCGATAAACGGCTGGCCGACGGCGTCGCGCGCATCGTAGCCGAGCACGCGACTCGCCGCGGTGTTGAACGTGGTCACGATTCCCAGCGTGTCAACCGCAATGACGCCGTCGGACATGCTTTCCATGATCGAACTAAGGTAGTCGGTCGTGATTGCGAGTTCGCGGTTCTTCGATTCCAGTTCGCGATCGAGCTCTTGGAGGCGCGCTTCGAGCCGGCGATAGGACTCTTCCATCGTCTGCGTCGTGCGTGTGAAGATTTCGAACGCGTCCGCGAGGGCGCGGATGTCCGCGTCCTGCCCAAACGGCGTCAATCCTTGCGCGCTAGGCGCGTTTGTCGATGCGATCGAATTCACTGGGGTCGATGGTCCTGTACCGGTCGATTACGTTTTGTCCGCGCCGGATCGCCTCCCACTCGCGTTTTACGGCCTCGCGCCGTTCGCGCGCGTTACCCGCTGCGACGGTTACGAATTCCTCGAGGCGCCCGGCGAGGCGCGCCGCCTCCGCGGCGAGCGCGCGGACCGGCGCATACTCTTCCGCGCCGTGCAACTTCGAATTCCATTCGCGCAGCAGCGCGTGAAACTCCTGTTCGAGGGCGGCGCTTTCGCGCGCATGGGCGGACGCGAGCTTCTCGGCGTCCTCCAATTCGCCCGCGTTCAGCAGCGCGAGAATTTGGTCCTGTTCCGCGAGCATTTGCTTGTAAAGTGCGATTTGCCGCGCGAAATAGTCGCTGATGCGCTCGACGATGCCCGTCATCTACCCGCCCTCGGCGATCACGGCGCCGCCGCCGCGCAAGCGTTGTTCGAGCCGCGCATACTCCGCCTTGATACGCGCATCCTCCGCGTAAGGCGTATCGCCCGACGCGAGCTCGTCCAGGATGGGAATGCTGCTCGCGTAATCGTCCAGTTTCAGCATCGCGTTCGCACGCTGAAACGTGGCCCAAAGCGCATCGCCCGACGGCGCGGTCGCCTCGCCGGCGGGTTCCTCGTCGTCCTGCGCGGGTTCCGGCGCCGGTGGGACTGCGAGCGCGTACGCGTCCAACGCTCCGCGGTAATCGCCCGCGTTAAACAATGCGTCGCCCCACAGCGCGGCGGTTCGCTGCAATCGCTCTCGTTCTTCCGGGTGTTTCTCGACGTAGGTGTCGAAATCGCTCACGAGGATGCGCGCGTGCGCCGTCTTGCCGGTTTCGAGGCAGGCCCGCACGAGGTACTCGAAGTCTTCGGGTGTCCGCTCGACGGGATACAGCTCGAACGCCTGTTGCATCTTGTCGAGCGCCGCCACCGCGTCGAGGTCAAGCATGGCGCGGCCTTGCGCCATGAGAAAATCGAAACCGGCTTTTGACGGCAACCGTGCCGTGTCCACTTTACGAATCACGGGAAGCGCGGAACCGATCGCCCCATTTTCGAGCAACACAGTCGCCGCGTGCGCGAGCGTTTCCGGATCGGTTGCGAGCGAGGCGACCTGTTCGTACGCGGCGGTCGCACGCTTCTTCAGGCCGAGGTCCGTATAGATATCGCCGAGGGCGGACTGAATGGCGAGTTGCTTGCTGGACGCATTGGGCGCTTCGGTCAGCGCCATAAGCCGATCGATCGCGCCCGCGATATCGCCGGCCGCATACTGCTCGCGGCCCAATGCGACGCCTGCCTCGACTGCCTGCTCAGTGTCCGGATATTTCTCGATGACCTTGTTGAATACTTCCAGCGCTTTTTCTTTTTCCGCAAGTTCCGAATACTTCCGGCCGGCGTCGAGCAAGACCTCGGGATCGTTCGCGCCCAGTTCGTCGGCCTTCACCAGCGCTTCGGCCGCGGCCCGCGTATCGTTCGTCTTGCTCAGCATCAGCGCGCGGTTCTTTGCGACGGCCGCGTTCTTGTCGAAACGCTCCGCCGCCTGTTGCGCCAGGTCAATCGCCTGCCGGGAATCGCCGCTCTCGTCCATGGCCTTGGTCAGCTCGACAACAGCCTCAGGCACGCGCGAACTATCAGGAAAGAAATTGAGCAACTCACGCGCCACGCGCACGGCGTCAGCCGGTTTGCCGGCCTTGCGGTAGGCCTTTGCGAGCTCCACGTACACGGCGTCATTGCCGTCCACTGTTGTCGACGTTTGCAGCCGGTTCTCGAGCGCCCGGATCGCGCCTGGCGTGTCGCCCGACGCATCGGCAATTCGCGAAAGCGCAAGTGCCGCTTCCGCGCCGACACGCGATTCCGTCCGCTCCGCCGCTACCGTCGCATACGTCGCGATTGCGTCGGCCACGCGGCCCGTGGACTCGTAGCACTTCGCGAGCATCATCTGCGCTTCGCTCTTGTGCGGCGAATCGGGAAAATCCTGAACGATGCTCGTCAAGGCCTTCTCAGCGTCATCGAAGTAATTCAATTGAAACGCGAGCCGCGCGAGCTGCAGAAGCGTGTGGTCCCGGTTTGGTGTGGTGGGATAGTTTGTCAGGATGCGCTCATACGTGTCCCGCGCCGTGGTGATGGCGCCGGTTCGTTCGTACAACTCCGCCTTCCACTCGAGCGCCTCCGGGTTGCGGGAGTACTTTGGCGCGAGCGCGATGACGTCCTCGATGTTCTTCAGCACCGTCTCGATATCGACCGCTTTTGGCTTTGGCGGCAACGATCGATAGCCGGCCTCGACGTGCAAGAAGCGCGCTTCGTTCAGCAGCAGACCCGGTTCCGCATGGCGGATTGCCGCGCCCAGCTCCCGCATCGCGCTCACGTATTCCCCCTTTCCCATCAACTCGCGCGCGACTGCAATAACTTCTTCCAGGTCGCGGTGTTCCACTTCGGCGGCCGGTTTTTCGAGTGTTTCCGGAGTGGCCCGCTGTGACCATAAGTACGCAAAGGTACCCGTTCCCACCACAAGCGCGGCCGCGATGGACGCCGCGACCTTCGCGGGGAACTTTGCATCGCGATTGAGCCGCCGTTGCACGACGGGAGAGGCGTCTTCTGCCGGCTCCCGCGCCTCGTCGGCCGGCTCACTGACGAGCGACACTTGCGGAGTCGGCATCGAGATGCCTAAATCGGCAAAATCGTCGTCCGAAAGCGCGACGGCCTCGGCCTCGCCTTGTTTCAGGTCCACGCCTTGCGGGGCCGATGCGGCCTTGGGTGGCGCTTCCGGCGTCGCCGCGGCCTGCGCAGCCTGCGCCAAGAGCGAATCGATCAAGTCTTGCGCGAGCGGCTGTTCGCCTGCCGTCGGGTCCGGCACGGCGGCGGCAAGGTTCTCAAGGCCAACGTTCGCCTGCGCGTTCTCGCGCGCCGCACGTTCGACGGGGTCGTCTTCATCCGTCCGCGTCGCGATGGGTAGTGGCGCGACGGGTTCGGCCCGCTCCATCGGGTGCGCAGCAAGCAGGGCCTCCAGCTCGGCTTGCCCCAGCGTTACGGGCGCGGCATCCACGCTAATTGCCGCCTCAGACGGATCGACCGGTTCGATGGGCGACAGCACGGCGTCCAGTTCGCCGCCGCCCAATTGCTGTTCCGGTTCGCCACCGGAAATCAGCTTGTCCAATTCCGATTGAGTCAGAGTGGCATTGTTCTGGTCCATACCCGCCAGCGGGGTGTCGTCGCCCAACGCATCCGCTGCGTTGCCCGACGCGGCCAAGGCGTCGATATCGGCCTGTTCGACTTTTCGCAATGCCTGTTCGGCGGCAGCGAAGTTTGTCGGGTCCGCTTCGGCTGCTGCCAAAAGCCGGTCGATCTCCGACTGGTCAACAGCCTGGGATTCCTGCGGCGGCTGCGTCGAGGATTGCGATCCCGACTTTTGACCATGCAGTACCGCGTCGATCTCGTTCTGGGACAAGAGGCCGAGGTCATTTCCGGGCACGAACGGTGGCGGGGCAGGGACGTCCTCGGGCCTAAGCTTCACGTTGCCGGGCGGTGGGGCTGACTTGGTCACCGACTGCGCCTGCGCCAAGGCTGCGTCTATCTCGTCTTGGTCGATGAAACGAGGAACCGGCGATGAGCCACCGCTCGCCGGATTACCGGTGTTAGGTCCGCTCATGTCCCCTGAACTCCGTGCCGAGATTCCCACTGCCAGCAAGGCACGAACCGTGCCGACTCGCCAATTCGCTTCATCGCACAATATATAGTGGTATTCACAGGCATAGTGGCATATCTTGCCCTATGCTAGCAGAATGCTTTAGATGAAGCAAGAAAAATCGGCAAATTTTTCCATCGACATCGACAGGTAATCGGCAATACTTTCCCAGAAGGATGGAACTGTGCAGAAGTTGCCGACCCGTCGCGTCGGCAACTGAGGCGTGTCGAGGCTACCCGATGACAGCGCGAAGGTCGTTTTCTATTTCGACTGCCAGCGCGATGAGTTCTGCCGCTCGGCGCTCCTGATAGGCGTCGAAGGGCGTAATCGGATTCCGCACGCGCGCTGTCGCGTAGATGCCCTGCGTGTGCAATAGGCGTTTGAAGAAGTGAATCGAGATGTCGAGATGTTGGTTCGAGAAAGCGAGAATCGGGCAGAGCCGATGAAACAAGGCGACTGCGCCGCTGCGGTCATCCTCAGCGTATTGCGAGAATATGCGCGCATACGCGCGGTGCAATCCCGTGGGCATGAACGCGTGTACGCCGCGGTCGAGTCCTTCGATCATCTGCGTCACTGCCCACCCGCCGGAAACGTGCAGGCGCCCCGCCGTTGCATTCAGCACATTTGTGTACTTTGCGCCGGCATTAGCAGTCTCTATCTTAAGGCACCGAAACGACTCTACCTCGTCGAACAATTGGACAATCAAGGGAAGAGGAAGTCCGCTTCCGGTGAAATCCCAGTCTTGCAGCATAAGAAAGTTGGGCTGCAACTCCGCCAACCCGTGCACGTCGCGGCGGTAGGATTCATCGCTTTCGTACGGAATGCTGACCAATATGCCCGCACAGCCCAATCCGATTAGGTCGCGCGCCGCCGCGAGCCGATCGGACTGACAGGGCGCGGATGCGCCGCCGATGACCGGCACCCGTCCCGACGTGGTCGTTACCACGCAGTCGACAACGGCCAACCGCTCGTGCGCGGAAAGCTTGCCTACCTCGGACGCCATCGCCGGAACGAGAAAACCCGCCACGCCTGCATCGATCGCGTAGGCTACGTTTCGACGGACCCCATCGAGGTCCAACGTGTCGTCACTAAGGAATGGCGTATTGAGGACGGTGACAATACCACGAAGTTCGAGCAGTTCTTTCATATGGCCCGATTATCGCGGAGAATCGGGTGCGATTACGAGCAGCGTGAAGCAGGAAGCGTGCGCGCCCCTCGGTATCGTGATGCCGAATTACCTGCGCACCGGTTCCACGGGATGCAGCGCAAAGTACGTATCGAAGATCGCGTCGCCTACCTTGTTGAGCTTGAGCTGCAAATCGTCGAGATACTCGTGCAATCCTTCGGTGACAATGGATTGAATATCGGCGTACGCCAGTTCCGAAGCGAGTTGGCCGATGCGTTGTTCCGCCCTGTTGCTGAAGGAGTCCTCCGGCGTGTGTGAGATGGCGTGGAGCGAGTCTTCCGCGGCATGCACGCAATAAAGCACGGCGCGCGGAAACTCGCGGTCGAGCACGAGAAACTGCGCAACGCGGTCGGGCTCGATGCTGCCGTGGCGTTTGCGGTAGGCCTCGAACGCGCTCACCGAACGCAGCAGCGCGGACCACTGGATGGAATCGAAGGCGTCGCCTACGTCGACCCGGGACGGCAACGCGAGAAAGGTCTTGACGTCCAGAATGCGCAGCGTCTTGTCCGCCCGCTCGATGAACCGGCCAAGACGCGCGAAGTGCCAGGCTTCCCCGTGCGGCATGCAGTTTTCGGTAATGCCGGTGAACAGGTGGCTTTCGCTCTTGACTTGTTCGAGAAATTCGTGCGGCGAATCGAAGAACGAACGCATTTGCACGGCTTCACGTACCATGATGTAGAACGTGTTGACGTGCTCCCAGATTTCCGACGGAATAATCTCGCGAATCGTCCGCGCGTTCTCGCGCGCAGCGCTAAGGCACGAGAGGATCGAGTTTGGGTTCAGGGTATCGAAGGCCAGGAAGCGGAGCGCCGTTTCGCGCGTCGGTTTGCCCAACCGCCCGACGAACGCGTCGTAGTCACCGGTCGTCTGAATCGGCGCTTCCCACTGCTCACCGTTCATCGACGGCAGGTCGAGGTGCAGATGGTAATTGACGTCGACGAACCGCGCGACATTGTCCGCGCGCTCGATGTATCGGTTCATCCAGTAGATCGAATCGGCAACTCGGCTCAACATACGGCTACTGCTCCTCGACCACCCACGTGTCTTTGCTGCCACCGCCCTGCGACGAATTCACCACCAGCGATCCCTTCTTGAGCGCCACGCGCGTGAGCCCGCCCGGCAGCACGTAGATGTCCTCGCCGTACAAAATGTACGGGCGCAGGTCCACGTGACGGCCTTCGAAATGGTCGTCGACGATCGTCGGCACGCGAGACAGCGACAGCGTGGGCTGCGCGATGTAATTCCGCGGGTTAGCCTTGATCAAATCGGCAAACTTGGCGCGGTCCTCGGCGGACGCGTGCGGCCCGACCAGCATCCCGTATCCGCCGGATTCGTTGGCGGCTTTTACGACCAGTTTGTCGAGATTGGCGAGGACATGGTCCCGCTCCTTGTCGTCCCAACAGACAAAAGTCGGCACGTTGGGAATGATCGGGTCCTCGTTTAGATAATACTTAATGATCTTCGGCACGTACGCATAGATGACCTTGTCGTCCGCCACACCGGTTCCCGGCGCATTTGCAAGCGCCACCCGGCCCGCTTTGTACACGTCCAGAATACCCGGCACCCCGAGCATCGAATCCGGCCGGAACGCCATCGGGTCGAGGAAATCGTCGTCGATCCGGCGGTAGATGACGTCCACGCGCTCGAACCCCTTCGTGGTGCGCATGACCACGTAGCCGTCTTTCACCAGCAGGTCGCGCCCTTCAACGAGTTCGACGCCCATCTGCTGCGCAAGAAACGAATGCTCGAAGTAGGCGGAATTGTAGATGCCGGGGGTCAGCACGACGACTTTCGGGCGCGCCACGCCTTCGGGCACCAGCGAGATCAGCATGTCCAACAGGCGCATCGGGTAATCGACCACCGGACGCACCAGCAACGCCTCGAACACGAGCGGAAACGTCTGCTTCATTACGTCGCGGTTTTCGAGCACGTACGACACGCCGGAAGGGCAGCGGAGATTGTCTTCCAACACGTACACGGTGCCGTCGCGGTCGCGTACGAGGTCCGTGCCGGTGATGTGGCACCACACGCCGCGCCGCGGGTTCAGTCCGATGCACTGCGAACGAAACGACGAGGCCGATTTGATCACGTGCTCCGGAATCACGCCATCGCGCAAGATTGCGCCGTCGTGATATACGTCGTCGATAAACTTGTTCAGGGCGAAAATGCGCTGCTTCAGGCCCTTCTCGATGCGCTCCCATTCGCCGGCCCTGACGATGCGAGGGATGATGTCAAACGGGAAGATTCGCTCCGTGCCCGCGTTGTCGCCGTAGACGTTGAATGTGATGCCCATTTCAAAGAGCGTTCGCTCCGCGGCGTGTTGGCGTTCGCGCAACAAATCGGTGCCGAGCAAATTGATCTTCTCGACGAGCACCTGTGCCCCGGGGCGGGGCTCGCCCGGCGCCTCGAACATCTCGTCATAGAACCCCTCGGGGTCGTACGCGCTAAAACCCATGCGTATGCATTACGCTCCACATCCCGGAAAGCCCACGTGGCGGCGCTGAAGGCTCCTAGCGCGAAAGGCGGGTCCACGTGCTGCGCCATTGATACGGCGGAAGTATACATGGGGGGCGGCGGATTTCCAACAAACTGGCGCGTGGCGGTTGCATTGCGAACCACCGCCGGGAATACTACTTCCCAGTGGAGGTGTGAACCATGCTCAAAGTTACGTGGGACGAGGATACCTGCATCCACAGCGGCGATTGCTGCACGCTGCTACCCAAAGTATTCCGCGAGGAGAACGACAAAATCGTCATCGACAATACCCAGGCCGCCGAGGACGCGATCCGCGACACGGTCCATCGGTGCCCCTCGGGTGCGCTGCGCATCGAATCGTAGTGTCAAGCGATGCAGCCAGGTAATACGCGACGGCGCGGGTCTCGCGCAGCCGCAGCCGCAATCGCTGTCCTAATCCTCGCCGGCATGAACCTGGGCTGCCCCCGGCGTGACCCCGTCACGGCAGGAAACTTCGCGCACCGCCTGTATCGATACCAGATACAAGTCGGAGGAGAGAAGCCTTGGTACATCGTATACGTACCGGACAATTACGACCCTGCGACGCCAACCCCCCTGATTCTCTATTGGCACGGCCTGTTTCAAGCGGGGACGGATGGCGCCGCGCCGTACCGGGACGGAATCGGGCTCGCTCTCGATTCGCACCCCGAACTGTACCCCTGCCTTGTCGCGCTTCCGCAGCTACCCTATTTCATTTCCATAGAGGACGGAAACGCGATATTCAACGCGGTCCTTGAGCAACTCAAGCAGGACTACAGCGTAGACCCGGAGCGCATCTACGTTGCGGGTGCGTCGACCGGCAGCATCCGGGCGATGCATTACGTCATCGACACGCCGGACATCTTCGCGGGTTTGTTCGCCATTGCCGGTTCGGTCGACGTGGAGTATGCACCCATGTTGACCGACATTCCGATCTTCATCGCCCACGGCGACGCGGACCCGGCGACGCCCGTCCAGACATCCCGTGATTTGGTGGATGCGATCAGGGAATTGGGTGGCACCGTCGAGTACGTCGAAATTCCCGGCGCGGACCATCAAATCTTTTACATGACGTATTCGCGCCCAAGCCACGTAAACTGGCTGCTGTCCCAGCGCCTAAACCCATGAAGTTCGTCTTCTTCCCGCTCTCTCAGGTTCTCGCGCACGTATCCCGGAGTTACGAGGTCGCGCGTGTCCTGCGCGACCGCGGACACGACGTAGTGTTCGCGGCCGAAAATACGACGCACCATCGTTCCCGAATGGACATTGTGGCGAAGGCGGCTTTCAACACGGTACCCGTGCGTGAGCCCAACTTCTCTTACCTCTGGGAAAGGATGACGACAGCGGGATTTCGCGGGACCGTGGGCGCCGTCTGCTCACCGGCTAAATGGATGCCCGTTGGCGAGATCATGGAAAGCCAGGTCGAGGTCATCAAAGCGGAACGGCCGGACGCCGTGGCCGGATTCGCAACGATGTCCATGAGCAACGCCGCGTATATCGCCGGCGTGCCCGCCGTCAACGTATACAACGCCTACTATATCGACGGCATTCTCTCTCGCCGGATGTGGCGCTTTTATTGGGACGCCTACGATGCCGTGTTTCTCGCGGCAAAACGCCGCGGCGTGTACGCGAAACACGGCAAACCCGCAATACGCGCCGTCGACTTATTCCTGTCCGTACCGCTGCTCTCGCCGGACCTGCCCGGCATGTACGAGACGAGCGGCGTGTTGCGCAACGCGCGCATGACAGGACCGATCCTGTTCGACTATCCGGCGCCGGCGCCTGACTGGTTTTCGGAATTGGACGACGGGACGAAAAACGTTTATCTCACGATGGGCTCGACCGGCGTCCTGGACGTCGTGTTGCGGGCCGCGCTCGATTCGCTTGCGAAGCTGCCATACCGTTTCATCGTTACCACAGGCGGACAAGTCGATCGCGGCGCCCTGGGCGATCTGCCCACGAATTTCCGCATGACCGATTTCGCGCCCGGCGCGGAGATTCTGAAGCGGTGCAGTGCCCTCGTCTTTCACGGTGGAAACGGCAGCATGTACCAGGCGCTGCAGCACGGCGTGCCTATGCTCGCCGTGCCCACGCACAACGAACAACGCATCAACGCGCGCATCGCTGCGGGTCACGGGTTCTGCCGCATATTGGAATTGCGCGACGCGGTGAACGGAATGCTTGCAGGCGCGGTTCGCGAAATCGTCGAGAGCGAATCGTGCCGATCGTCGGCGCAACGCATGGCGGGACTCGTACGAGCGAGCGATGGCGCAAACACCGCGGCTGATATCATCGAAAACACGGCGCGTGAAGGACGGCCGCCGGGCGCAGCATCGAATTAGGCCACCCGGCGCTCAAGGTTTCGCGGCATGATACCGATAGATTGTCGGGGAGTCATCAATGGGCTATAGTGCCGACGCTAGCCGGCGAGTCCGGCGCCGTCCAATGGAGTCGCTCACAAAGGGATCGCGATGGGAGCAATCGCACTAAAGTCCACCAAATGGGCCTTGGACATCGCCACGAAGCTCATCAAGGCCAACATTCGCGTCCATAACATCGACGGGATCAAGGACGACATGGCGATCATCTATGTCGTTAACCACTTCACTCGCATCGAAACCGTGCTTCTCCCGTATGTCCTCCATAAGTACACCGGCAAGGAGATTTGGTCGCTGGCCGCGGCGGAACTTTTCGTCGGCAGGATCGGCCAATATTTGTTGTCGATGGGGAACGTATCCACGCAGGATCCCGATCGCGACAAGATCATCGTCAATTCGTTGCTCACGGGCGAGCACCCGTGGATCATCTTTCCCGAAGGCGGGATGATTAAGGACAAAAAGGTAGTCGATCCGAAAGGCGAGTTTAAGGTCTACAGCAAGGGCATCCGCCGCCCGCCGCACACCGGCGCGGCCGTGCTCGCGCTGCGCGCGGAGTACTACCGCCAACGGCTTGCGTGCTTCAAAGACCGCGCGGACAAACAGCCCGCCATCCAGCCGATTCTCTCGCATCTCGGCCTGCAAAATGTCGAGCAGGCCCTGCAAAAGCGCACCTTCGTCGTGCCTGTGAACGTTACCTATTTTCCGATTCGCGCGCGCGAGAATATGATGCTCCGCGTAGCGCGGGCGTTCGCGAAAGACCTCAGCAAACGCGCCATCGAGGAGTTGTCCGTCGAGGGCACTGTCCTGTCGAAGGACACCGACATCGACGTGACCTTCGGCGATCCCATCGAGGTGGGCCACTACCTGCAGGAAACCGACTGCAAGCTGCTCGTCGAATCGATCGAGACCGATCTGAACGCGCTGGAAGAAGACCCGGAATCCGGGTTTAACGAGGCCGCTCGGCGTTTGATGATTCGGTTCATGGCGGACATCTACCGCAACACCACGGTAAACTACGATCACATTTTCGGAACACTCATTCGTTATCAGCGTGCCCGCAAGTTTACCGAGCGCGCGTATCGTAACCGCATCTTCCTGGCCGTACACCAGATCAAGCAACTCAATCAGCACCGGCTGCACCACTTTCTGGACAAGTCATACCGAGACATCATCTACGAAGATTCCGCGCCGATTTTCACCGACTTCCTCGACTTGTGCATTAACGACGGAATTCTCATCAAAGAGGGAAATGAGTACGTGCGCAACTCCCAGATGCGCACGGGGCAAGGCGACTTCCACAGTGTGCGCAAGGACGAAATCACGACCGTCATCGCAAACGAGGTCGAGCCGCTCTCCATCCTCACGGGAATCATCCGAAATGTCGCGGCAATTCCCAGGCCCGTGCTGTCCGGAAAAATCCGCGAACTCTTTCTCAAGGAAGACAACGAACTTTTCGAACTGGACTACGCGAACTTCGCGAAACCCGGTGAAAGCCGGCCGATGGACGTCGGCCGGCCGTTCCTGATTGCGCCGCCGAAATACAAGGCAGGCATGGTGCTCGTGCACGGCTACATGGCGGCGCCGCTGGAAGTCCGCGCAATGGCCGAGTTTTTCGCGCACCACGGGTTCGCGGTGTACGGCGTGCGGCTGCGCGGGCACGGCACGTCGCCCGAGGACCTTGCACGAACGCCGTGGGAAGACTGGTACGAATCGCTGAACCGCGGCTACGCGATCATCAAGAGCCTGACCGATTACATCGTGCTTGGCGGCTTCTCCACGGGCGGCACGCTTGCCCTACTGGCGGCGGGGCGCAAGAAAGACAAGATTAAAGCGGTGTTTTCCATCAACGCGCCCCTGCAATTGCGCAACTACATGGCGCGTTTCGCCTCGCAACTGGTGTCGATGAACAGCCTCATTACGCGCCTGCGCGGCGGGCAGGGCTGGGAATTCATCGAGAACCACCCCGAGAACAAGCACATCAACTACGCGCGCAACCCTATCACCGGCGTGCGCGAACTGGGTAAAGCGATGTCCGCGATGGAGGGCGTGCTGAAAGACGTCTGCGTCCCTTCGCTCGTCATTCAAGGGTTCCGCGACCCACTGGTCGAGCCGTCGAGTGGCCAAAACATATTCAGCCAGATCGGCACGCACCAGAAGGAACTGGTCGTCCTAGATTCCAGCCGCCACGGCATTATCAACGGAGACGGCGCAATCGAAGTCTATGACCGAATCGAACGCTTCCTGATGTGGACTCGCGAGCGGGAATCCGCGGGAGGGATGGCCGAGGCGCGCGCCGAAGCAGGGTAGGTTCAAGAAGGTGCTTGACGAAACGCCCGTCATTTGCATAACTACACTTCACGACCGGGGGTGTGAAACATGCGAATTCCGACGTATTTACTGGTGGCCGGCATCTTTATTCTCGCCGCTGCGCCGGCGCCCGGCGATCTCCAGAATGTCGAGATCGGCGGCAAAATCGAAATCTACGGCGCGTGGTATTCGAACTTGTTCGAGCGGAGCGGGAACGCCGAGCGCATTCCAAACTTCTTCTTGCCCTCGCGGCCTATAGGCCCATACAACACTGCGTCTTGGCTGCGCGCGGGTGACGGTGGACACAACGCCGATTATTGGGAGCAGCGCACACGACTCCACGTGCTTGCCGACTTCACGAACGAAGTCACCGCGTTCATCGAGCTGGACAACGTGTCAGGATGGGGAGACGATTTTCGTTCCGACTACCTGACTGGCCGCGACGCCCGCGGGAACTCGATCGACGGAATCGATATCCATCAGGCTTATATCAGTGTCGACAAACTCTTCGGCCTTCCTGCGCAATTACGCATCGGGCGGCAGGAGTTGGAGTTCGGTTCCGGCTGGCTCATGGGAAGCGATTCCGGACCAGACCCGTTCGTCGGCCTCTCCTTCGATGCAATGCGCCTTACGATCGGAGATGAGACAATGCGCATCGACGCGTGGGCAAGCAAGCTCGCCGAGCGTGGCGCAAGCGAGCAGGATGGAGACGTCGACTTCTACGGCATGTACGCCACGTGGGCAATTGGTGACGGCAGCGCGGGTATCATGCCCCAGAACATGCGCCAGATGCTGTTCCCCATGCGGGTCGTCTATGGCATGTACGACGCATTCATGCGCAACGGCCCGTTTCGCGGGCGTACAGCGCCCGTATCGTCCAACCTGCAGTTCGACGCCTACTACATGTATCTCCGCGACGCGGGCAGCCTGAACGACACTAATTTCGCCGCGCCAATCGAATGGCTGGAAGACGCCGCAAATCTGGATGACTACGATGCCACGCAGTTGCACACCGTGGGCGCGCGCGGGGCGGGCACGTGGAGCGGGTTCGACTGGGAAGCGGAGGCGGCCTACCAGTGGGGCGATGCCGATTCCACCGGGTTCCTGTTCAAGCCAGCCAACCAGCTCTACGGCGACGATGACGCCGAATACGATTCGTGGGCCGGGCACTTCGAAGTGGGATGGACGACTCCGCTCACGTGGAGCACCCGCGCGTTTCTGGGCGGCGCGTATTACGGCGGCGAGGACAACCGGGACATTTCGTTTCTCGAGTGGCTCAATCCGTTCGACCGTCCGGATAGCAGCGTTTCGTTCAATCGCCTGTTCACCTCGTGGCTCGAAGACATGTTCATCGACGTGACCGCAATGTCGAACTTCTGGAAAGGTTATATCGGCGTAAACGCATACCCGAGTGAACGCGTGGAACTCGGACTGACATTGTCGTACCTCGAATTGATCGAAGGGTTTGACAGTCCGGTTGGCGTTACATTCGGTGACTGGAAGGTTCCTGTTG
Organism: Candidatus Hydrogenedentota bacterium; assembly: GCA_013359265.1. NCBI lineage: Bacteria > Pseudomonadati > Candidatus Hydrogenedentota > Candidatus Hydrogenedentota bacterium. Next base: position 80,504 of record JABWCD010000015.1, on the reverse strand, counting down.
CGCCCGCGCTTTCGTTCTGGACTGAGGACGGCTCGAAAGACCTCGGCTGGCAGACGTCCCTTTGGGTTACCTACGCGTACTCCGACAACCTCACATTCGAGCTTGGCTGGTCCCACTGGTTCACCGGCGACGCAATTGGAGAGGGTATTGCGTTTACCGACGAATATGGCCTGCGCAACATCGGCGGCCGCAGCGACGACGACCAGGACTTTGTCTACTTCTATACTTCGATCGAGTTCTGATCTCGATGTGAACGACTGTTGCCGCCGAATGCGAGGCCGGCTACGAACACGAAATCGGCTGCGCCGGCGGTGGGTGTCCCCGAATTCCCGAACGCCGATTTGCACTGGCCTCGCTTGGGCGGATTACGGTCGAGTCTGGCCACAAACCCGGACGGTACGTGGTTACCCCTTTTTGAGTTTCGTACACGAGGCGCAGTGGATACCGCCTCGACGCGCGCCCTATTCCGCGCCCACGATGTTCAACGCGTATAAGCGCGCGTCCTTCAGCGCAAACTCCAGCCGAATCAACTTTCCGCGCAACGCGACGGCTTTTGCCTTCCATTCAATCGGAGCATCGAGCGAGTCGCCCGTAATCGGCGTGCAATCCTCGTATGAAAACCCGCGAACGGGCCCTCCCGTGTCGTCGAGTACGCGCACTCGAATCCCACCGCCGCTCGCATTGGCGTTGATGGACAGCGATTCGCCAATGAACGTGAATGGAACCGTGCGCAACACGCCAGGCGTTTTACCGGCCACGCGCGCTACGTACCGGTCGCGCTTCATCGTCACCAACCCGATCTGCCGTTCCTCGAATCGGTTCACCTTGTGGCCGCGCGCGTATCCACCGTAGTAGAGATACACGTCGCCGCCAACCGGGACCTGCTCGTCGATCCACGCGTGTGCGTGGTCCCACGCCCCCTTGCGCGGGTCCGGATCGAAGAAGTGCGCGGTGTCGCGAAGCCAATGCACGCCGTCGTGGGACCACGCCAGCGCCGTATACCCGACACCGTACGCGTCGGGCGGGTCCGGCGGATCGTCTGCTTTCAAATCGTCCCGCAACACTTTTACCATGCCGATCACGGTGCGCCCACGGGCAAGGTAACCGTCCATCGCGTAGAACTGCGTCTCGCCGTCATCGACTTCCGTAGACGGCAGCACGACGTAGTGCGGGACCGACCACGACTTCAAATCCGTGCTGAGACTGTGCATGGTCACGCGCCGGTTGTTCTTCCAATCGTAGCCGGGTCGATAGACGGAAATGGTAGCGACGAAGCGGTTGCGGACCGGATCGAAATACAAACCGTTGATGTCATGACTGTGTTTGACCACCCGCGAGGGATCGAGGGGGGACCATGCGATGCCGTCCGCGGAGCCGGCCAGACTCAACCAGCCGTCGATATGCCAAGCGTAAATGTACCGGCGCGTCAACTCGGGCGCATTCGCGCCGGTATCAACGACCGCGACACCGAACTGAATTGGCCCGGGATCGTTGAGCGTGCGCGCCGGGCGTTCCCAGCGAATTCCGTCTGTGGACTCCAAGTACCCAATGCGCGAACGGTTCGAATCCATGGCATCGGTGTGCCGCCCGTACCACAGCCGAAACACATCCTTCTCCTCGTCGCGCAGGACTGTCATGTACGGCTGAAAACACCCATCCTCTTTGCCGGTCACGATGGGGTTCGGAATCGATTCCCGACGCTGGGGACTCTCAACTTCGCGCGAGACGTTTTCGCTCGCGTCGATGAAGTACTCGTCCAGAAACAGGAGCGGGCCCGGCGGGGGCGTGAACGTGGGGGGCGCGTGGACCACGCGAGCGTGGCCATAGATCAGTTGTTTCGGATCCTGGGGTAACGGCGTGTCGTCCGCGTTTCGTTGCGCATTTGCGCCCATGGCGGCAAGCACCGCCAGAATCGCGGCCCAGTAGGTACGCATGGCTCTTACTCCTGTGGCGGCAAGGCTGCTCTCGCGGCGTCCTCCAACATTTTCCGGTCGGGATGGTGCAGGAATTCGAGCAGGTCCGCCATACCCTGCACGTCAAACGCTGCCTCCAATCCTTGCGGCATCAGCGACTGATCGCTGACGGTCATCTCCTCGATGTTCTCCCGCAGCACGGTCGTTTCGATTCCCGCCGCCTGTCTCAGCGTGATGCTCGACGCCGTCTCGCCGCCGAGCACGCCGTTGACGATCTCGAAGTCCACGGTCGAGATCGTGTAGTTGATGTAGTCAGGCGAAATCTCCGCGCTCGGATCGACGATCGAGTGCAGCAGTTGCTCCTTTGTCTTGCTCGCAATGCCGCTCAGATCGGGTCCAACGTGCTGGCCAACGCCTTGAATCGTGTGGCACGGCAGACAATTCAGCGCGAACACGCCCGCCCCGCGCGCACGGTCGCCCGCAAGATCGAGCGCCGCGGAATACGTCCTAATCACGTCCGCCTTCGCGCCCGCGGTCGAACTGACGAAAAGCGATGCCGCGCGCTCTCTTAACTTGGGGACCGGATACGCTTTCAAGGTTTCGCGCGCGGCCGGATCGATCTCCAACGGCGACGGCGTGCCGGCGCCGATGGCGTCCAGTAGGACCGTTGCGGAGTCGGGCGATCGTACCATGCTCGCGACCAACGCCCGCTGAGCGGGCCGCGTCAGCTTGCGCCAGTCCGCGATCATTGACGCGACCACCGCCTGGTCCCCGCCGTTCACCAACGCATCCAGCGCGGCGTTCCGCACGGCGTCGTTGTCGCCACCGGCCAGCAGCTTCTTTACGGTCTCGACACCGGACGGATCGGGGTCCTGCGCCAACACGTACACCGCTGCGGCGCGGAGAAAGTCGCGCGCGTCGTCCTTGTGCGCAACGTAATCTGCCGACGCGAACACGCGGCCCAGCGCGGCAATCGTCTCTCCCGTTAGTCCTGCGGGCGGATCGATGAGCCATTGACGCAAAGGCTTCTTGGACTGCGAGAGTCCCCGCGCGAGGCCGGAGAACATCGCCAAATCCGGCACCGCCGTGATGAATTGCTGGCGCGCGATCGCCGCCAGCAGCGCCGTGATATCTTCCGAGTGCCCGGACTTGCCCACAACTTCGCACAACGCGCCGAGGAACTCGAATCTGGCGAAGGCGTACGCATCCATGTCGCCTTGTGAACGCTCGAATAGCGCAAGAATGAACTTCAGGGTCTCGGCATTCGTACTGCCAAGCAGTGCGAGGCGAAACCACGGGTCCACCGCGTCAGTCTGCGCGATCTCGAGACAAATCCCCACGCGCGCATCCGCGGAAAGACTTCCCGCGGATGCCGCCAGTTGGAACCGAACCGCGGGATCGGGGTCGGCGGACAACTTCGCCATCGCGACAAGGACCTTTGGGTTTGCCGCGCGCGTTTCGCCCAGCAATACGGCCTGGCGGCGCACGCGCGCGTCGTGGTCTTCCAGCGCCCCGGCCACGGTCGCGTCGTCAAGCGCCTGCATTCCTTCCAGCGTCCACAGCGCATGGATGCGGCCCTGCGGCGTGGATGCGGAACGTACGACTTCTTTTAGCGCGGGCACGGTCGATGCATCCTTCCGCGTTACCAACAACCGCTGCGCTTGTGCGCGGTACCACGCGTTTGCGTGATCCAGGATCTGCACCAGATCGCCCGGCGCCGCGCTCGAAAGTTTCTGGACTACATAGCCATCCGCCGGCCACTGTCGCGGACGAACGCGCCAGATGCGTCCCAGCGTGTCGCCGTTGCGCCAGTTCACGGCGCTGCGCATTCCCTCCGGCACGAAATCAGGGTGCTCGGTCCACTCGCGCGCGAAGTCCACCACGTACAACGCGCCATCGGGTCCCGTCGCAAGGTTCACTGCCTTGAACCACAGATCGGTTGACGCAAGAAATTCGACGCCCGCGTCGCCGCGCCGCGCCGCGAAGGTCGGGCCGTTGGGCTCCAGCACCATACGGTGCACCAGGCTGGTCACCGATTCGCACACAAATGCGTTGCCGGCGTAAGCGGGCATTTTGTCGCCACGATAAATCGTCAGGCCGCAGCTCGCATTCCACGAGTCGATGACCTCAGTGTTGAATCGTTGCTGCTTCGGGACAACCGGGAAGATTCGCAGGTCCTTCGCTGCTATGAGGGATTCGGTCGAAGTAACGGCAAGATGCGGATTGCGCGTGAGGTAGCGCTCCTCGATCGCGACGTGACGGATCGGGACGGTGTTCCACGAGAGAAAGCGATTGCCCCAATCGTCCTGACAGATTCCGAATTGACTGAAACCCGCAATCGCTTCGACCGCGCTGCCGTCAGGCTTGAAACGCAAGTCTCGATGCCGAAGCGGAATTGCCGTCTCCGGCCCGTCGTCTGGCTTGCGTACCTCACCGTCGCTACGGCCATTGGCCGCGTAAATCCAATTGTCCAAGCCCCAGAACAGCCCGTTGATCCGCAACTGCTCGTTGCCTTCGCCGAAGCCGGTGAGCACGACACGCCGCTCGTCCGCGACACCATCCCCGTCATTGTCTCTTAGAAACCAAATGTTCGGCGCCGCCGTCACGAGCAGCCCGCCGTCGTATGCGAGCGCGGAGTTCGGAAACGGCAGGTTGTCCGCAAAGACCGTAGCGTGCTCGTAACGTCCGTCTTGGTTTTCATCAGTCAACCGGCGAATGGTTCCACCCACTGGCCCGGCCGGGTAATCGCGCATCTCGACAACGTACATGCGTCCGTCTTCGTCCCACGTCACAGCGACGGGGTCGATGACGTCCGGCTCGCTCGCCACACACTCGATTGTCAACGAGGAATCGGCCAGGCGCAGTGCGGCCCGCACTTTGTCAACCGGATGATCGGCCGGATTGTCTTGAGCATGGCCCGCAGCGGCCGCAACGCACATCAAAACGGCAAGCACAATAGATTTCATGTTTACTTCTTTTTCCCCCTGCGGACTGACTCTCGATATTCCTACGAGAGCGTTACATTGCGAACAGCTCGTCCAGCATTCGCACAACTTCGTCCACAATGGCTTCCCCGGTTCCAATCTCGCAATAACTGTGGTAGCCGAACCACGTTTGGTAGCCCCCGCGCTCGTAGCCCTTTCGGTCGCCGACGTAGCCGATCCAATCGTTGCTCAACTCGGCAACCACCGTGTTTGCGAACGGCGACCGCCGCTTAATTTCGATTCCCAACACCGTGAAGTACTCCGCCGGCACACCGACAACGGCGACATCGCCAATCCGTATCGCCTGCAGGTACGTTTCCCGGGCTTCGCCCTGCTGCGCGCGCATTTCTTCGCGCATCGTGCGGAACACGCCAATCGTGTACTCCGCCCCCGCGGGGGCGCGCTTATTCACGTAGGAACTCACCTTCTGTTCCTCGGCTTGCTCGTCGAATGTGCGCACCTTAAAGGTGAAAGGACGCCGAATTGCGCCCAACTTTGGGATGCGCTGCGGCGCTCCTTTATCGATCGTGTTTTTGATCGCAGCCTTCATTCGCTCGATCATTACCGGTGTCGTCAAGTACAAGTTGTGCGTGGAGCCGGAAGCGCCTTCGAGGAAGCACACAGTCGCCCCATTCTCTTGCTCGATTTGCTGTGCCGCGAGTCCGTAGTACGATGGCGAGCGCACGCTGCCCGAAACGGTGCCAATCGTATGCGTCGAGTGGTTATACAGGATTGAGCGCAGCTTTGCGTCTGGGCCATAAAACGCGAACACCGGCAGCTCCGGATCGAACGGATCGGTCGGGCGCACGCGGTCTTCATGCGGTCCAATCCAAAAAATCGTATTGTCGGCCAATAGCAGCCGGCTGTTTTCGCCGACGCCGTATTCCGCGCCTAGCGCATAGTTGAACGTGCATCCGTCTTCGAGTTTTGCGTGCGCCCGTTTCACGGCTTCAACGATGCCGTTGCGCACGGCCTTGCGAAACCGCTCCTCGGGGCCGTACCCGTGTACGCGAATCGTGCTCGGCGCGCTGTGCGTATGCGATGCGTTCACCAGCACGCGTTCCGGTGGAATGCCTGTTGCGCTCTGAATCTCGGCGAGCGCGGAGTCCACAACCTCGCGCGTTACGAACAGGACGTCACAGCCGACGAACGCGAGCGCGCCGTACGGCTCCTTACTCACGACCAAGGCCGTCGCGCGCAGTTGGCCTTCCTGCCCGTTTGGCTTCCACGGCCCGATGCCGCCCGCCATGACCATGTCGTTGTCGCCGATAAGGTTCGCCGCGGCGGCGCCGACCGCGAGCGTCGCGTCCGGCCCTTCGATGGGCGCGGGCTTTTCTCCCGGCGCGGGCAAACGCTTGATCTCGATGTTGCGGTAGAAGAGTTCCGCTGCTTCGATCTCGAGCGCAATGCGCCCTTTACTCAACGGCCGCGGCGGCGCGCCCGACTCGTGATCGGCATAGCGGATATTCTCACACCGGTTCACGAGCTTGCCGTTGAGAATGTGCATCGAAGTGCTGCCGTGACAGATGATTTCGAGCGTGTTCCATCCCTCGAGTTCGTACATGCCGCGGCGCTTTTGATACGCGATACCCGGGCCGCCGAGCGTGCGCGCCTCGCCGCCGTCAATAGAATCGAGAAACGTCGCCATCTCGTCCGCTTTCGTAGCGGGATCGATCCAGGTGTCGCACGCGACACCGTACAACGCGATCAAGTCGCCCACGTCGTCTACTTGGATTTGATATTGCAGCGATTTCGGCCAGACTGCGTCGTCGCCAACGATGTGGTAATAGACTCCGGCGTCGCGCGGCAGCGCCAGGCGCGGCTCGAACGTCTTCCCGCCCCACTTGTACTCGATGCGAAGGTGATAGTTCTCGAATTCCGTCTCCGTGGAAATATAACCCATCACGACGTTGCCGCCCTGCGGCGCGTGCTTGTAGAGGTGAATAACGCCGTCTTCTACGGAAACGACCTGGTCCGGGTCGGCGCCCTTGCCGAGTTGTTGAAGGAACGTGTACCAGCCCGTCAGGTCCTTGCCGTTGAACAGCGGCTCCCAACCCGCCTGATTGCGCACGCCGCCGTCGATTTCAGCGTGTACCGCGAAGGCGCCATTCAAAACCGCGACAGCCGCAAGCGCCGCATGGGTCCACCGAACTCGCACGAATTGCACTCCACGTTTCGCCAAGAAAATGGCGCCACCCAAGAACAGAAAGTATGGCGAATTCGCGCCGGGACTGTCCAGAAATCCGGGGGTGGAAATCGCGTTACGGGATTGTCACCGCGTAACAATAGAAATGCTCGCCGTATCTGCCGAGCGGCTCAATGCGAAGCGCCTTGGCTGCTTCGTGTTGAATCGCCGAGTCTTGTTCCGTGTTCCGATCGCCGAATGCAACGAACAGAAAACGGTCGATATTCCGGGCGCGTAGCCCATCGAGCAGTCTTGCGAATTTCTCGTCATCGAACGCGGCGAAGAAATCTTTTTCGTCCATCAATCCGCCGAGTTCCAGCGTTGCCTCAACGCGCGACACGGCCAGGACGCTCTCGTCGCGCTCGGCAATGAACGTGTAGGCGGGCAGTACGCGCGTTCGGTACGCTTCGGCGAGCCAACGTGTTTCGTGAAGCGCGCTTCGTTTCATGCCCAACAGTACGGTCAACAAGAGAACGATGGCCGCCGCGGCGCGAAGCGCCCGCGATCGCGGTAGTGTCCGCCATGCAAACGCGCAGATAAGGATGATAAGAGCAAACTCGATAAACGCGAACCGAGGCCCAATTTGAAACCCACCATCGGATGGGACCATGAATACCATCAGCGGAAAGAAAAGCAGGGCAACCGCAAACAAGTACGAGGATTCGTTGCGCCAAGCGAAACGTTTCGTCGCGGCAAGTGCGCCGAGGAGGAAGACCATGAACCCGCCCACGGGCGCATAATGCACGGTCAATCTGGCGAGGCGCGCGAAGCGTTCCGCCAATACGCCCCATCCCAGCGCCGAATGTTCCCCGCTGGTCATTTGAATCCCGTGGGTGCCGAGCGCGTAGCCGTAGAAAAAATAGTTGAGCGCAAAGAACAGGACGATCATCCCGGCTGCCGCGCTCGAAAACAGAAACCAACCCCGAATCCCGAGCGCCGCCTTGCGCCACACGAACATCGCGGGTATCAGCACGGCAATAAGCGCCAGAGTCTCCGGCCGAAACCACACCGCGAGTCCTAACGACGCACCTGCGAGCGTCGGCCCAATCCTGCCCGGCTCTTCGTCGTCATAACGCAGTGTGTACAGAACGGGGATGATCGCGAGTGCAAGGCCCGGCGTATGCTCCCAGAATGTAGCTCCGTATAACGTGACCGGCATGGCGAATATAAACGCAAACATCAACAGCGCGATCTTCCATGCGTCAAGACACGCGCGCCGCATCGCCAGGTACATCGAAATCCAAAGCGCCCAGAGCGACACCACCGGAAGGATATAGTAGCCACGCACGCCAAACAGCGCATAGAACGGCGCGCTGAAAAGTGGAAAAGGGTATGGAAACACCGAAAAGTATTTGCCGTCCATGTCGAACATGTAGTTGCCGACCGCGCCCGGGTGCAGGCCGGACGACCATAACTCGCGTACCCATTCCTTTTCCGTCAGTCGCAGATCGACGTGCATCGTTCCGCGCGCAAACTGTTTCGCCATGAGGTTCTTCAGGCCGCCGTCGCCGGACCAAAACACTTCCTCCGCCGGAACGAACGCCTGCAACGCGACCGTCGTCACGACACCCGCCGCGATCACAACCCAGCAGGCCCTCCGGCCCCATAATTCAGTCACAGGTAGTTACCCCCAAGTCTCGGTCAAACGCTGCGGATACCAATTGGAATTGCGTCAGCTCCGGCGCCGCAATTGTAATGGAGGAAATGCCGCCCAGGCATACGTTCGGAGTCCATCCGTGGCGGCGCCTCAACTCAAATACCGCAACGCCAGCAGCGTTATGTCGTCGTGCCGCGGCGCGTCGCCGGCGAACGATTCAACGTCCTTCACCACGTGCGCTACCAGCGGCGTCGCAGGCATTCCCGAAACGCCGCGCAGCGTCTGTTCGAGCCGTTCCTCCGTATACAGGATGTTGGATTCGTTCATGGCCTCGGTTACGCCGTCCGTGAACAACAGGACGCTCTCCCCCGACTTCAGCGCGATCTCGCCCTCACTGTACTGTGCTTCCTCGAATACACCAAGTATCAACCCGCCAGTTCCATCAAGCGGCTTGACGCCCCGCGTTGAGGATACGCGAAAGGGGGGAGGATGCCCTGCGTTCGCGAAGGTAATCTTCCCGGTCGGAACATGCAGCACGCCGTAGAACAAGGTCACGAAGAACGCCGCCTCGTTCTCCTTGCACAACAGCCGATTAACCTGCGAAACGCAGTCCGATACCGACGGCGTCGAAGCCGCCGTCGCTTTCAAAATTGTGAGGGTCATTGCCATTACCAGTGCACCGGGCACGCCTTTGCCCGACACGTCGCCGATCGCAAAGGCGAGCCTTTCGTCGTCGAGAAGATAAAAGTCGTAGAAGTCGCCCCCGACGTTTGCGGCGGGAATCATTTCCGCGTAAACCTCGAATTCGCATCGATGCGGAAACGCCGGAAATTGTTGGGGCAGAAACGATCGCTGAATCGTTCGCGCAAGTTCGAGTTCGGTCTCAATTTGGTGGAGCTTCTCCTTCATCTCCTGCGCGCGCTTTTGTTCCGTGATGTCGCGGACGAACGAGGTATAGATAAACCGCCGCCCCTCGCGAGACGCCGAAACCGAAAACTCGGCGTAAAACTCCTCGCCGTTTTTTCGCTTCGCCAGCACATCGCGCCGCGTACGCCCGCGGCCGGAGCGAAGGATATCGAGAAACTCCTGCGCAACAATCTCGTGGATGGACTCCGGCACAACGAGCGAAATAACCGGCTGTCCGATCGCTTCATCGCGCGCGTAACCGAAGACTTCCTCCGCCTTGGCGTTCCAGCCGATCACGGTACCCCGATTGTCCGCGATGATGACCGCGTCCAGCGCCTTCTCGATGATGAGACGGTTGCGTTCCTCGCTCTCGCGCAGGCGCGCCTCGGCCGTTTGTCGCTCGTGCGCTTCCAGCGCGAGCGCGACAAAATCCGCAAGCGATGCAGCGAAGTTTTCTTCCTCCAAGTTCCATTCCCGCGCGGCGCCGGTATGCTCGTTGCACAGAATCCCGATGAGCCGCTGTCCTGTGCGGACCGGCGCGTCCAGCATGGATGTGATTCCCAACGGCGCGAGGTAACTATCCGCGAACTCGTATGTGCTCGGATCGCGCGCGGCGTCCGACGCGGCAATGATTCGGTTCTCGGCGAGCGCCCTGAAATAGATGGGGTAATCGGTTCGCGCCAGCTCGGCGCCTTTGGAAAACTCGCCCTTTGACCGAACGAATAGGCAGATACAGCGAATCGCGGAGAGGTCCGACTCCGCAATCCACACGCTCGACCGATCGACGTCAAGCGTCTGCGCCGCGGCCGTCGTGATTTGCCTGAGCGCGGCATCGAGATCGCCACGGTCGATCGCGTCGCTTCGCGCAAGCGTCATGAGCGCTCTGCTTTGCGTCGACAATCGTTCACGCCCGGCCTGAAGCAAGGACTCGACGCGTGCGCGCGAAGCGATCTCCTGCTCGAGCTCGACGTTCTTAGCGGTCAATTGCGACGTCTTGCGGCGTACCTCGAGCCGCAGTAGCGAGTTGACGCCGACGCCTATCAACGCAAAGGCCGCTAGACCCAGCACCGCCCACTTCCACCACCATGGCCACTCCATCAGCGGGACGTTTCCGAGCCATTTGTCCATCGCCACGCTATAAGCCGAATTCGGGTCGCGCTTCATGCGGCGCAGGTCGGCGTCAATCGCGTCGCGAATGTCTCCATTCTTGCCCTTGGGAAACGCGATACGCACCTGGATCGGATCGAGCACGATCGAGCTGCGGCGCACTCCGTAGTCGCTTTCGAGCTGCAAGCCCGCGATGCGGCTGAACAACCCTGCGTCCACACGCTTATGCTCGACCGCCTGCATCAGGTCTTTGTAGTCGTCATACTCGACGTAGTGCACGGCGATGCCGAAGTCGCGCAATAACCGCTGAAGCGCCGCGTAGTGCACGTCGCCGCGCATCACCGCAATGTGTTTCCCCTCGAGGTCCGGTATGCCAAGCAACGTCGAGCCCGGGGGCACATAGACCTGCGCCCACGTCGAAAACAGAGACTCGGACGTAAAATCGAATCGCTGGGCGCGTTCGTCCGAATACCCAATATCGAGCAGGACGTCGATCTCGCCGTCTTCCAGCCGGGCGAGGCAGTCCTGCCACGTGCCGTATACAAATTCGATCGGCCACTTTCGCGCTTTGGCAATCTCGGAAACGATATCGACCTGCAACCCCGCGGGCCGCGTGTCGTCGTCGAGGAACACCATGGGCCGGTTCTCGTAAATGCCGACCTTGATGGGCATGCTGCGTTCCGCCGCGATACTTGGAACGGAAACGGTAAACAGCGACGCGGCGAAAACCACTGCCGCGTGACGCAACCGGCCGAACAACCGGCGCATTAGAACGGTGACTTTGTCTTTGTGTGGGTGCACTTGCATCAACCGGGCTCGCGAGTGCGTACTCTACGCCAAGACCTCGGTTGGAGTCACGCGCAGAACCGGAGACGGACACTACTTGCCGGCGGGTTTCTCGTCCTTTGAGACGGTCGCGACGCCATCGGCAACGGAATAGCCGGCAACCGTCTCGCCGGTGCTCGTGCGCACCCGGTGCCATGTCGCCTGCAATGCGACGCGCGCGAACGCGAGGTTGGCCTGGGCAGAAATCAGGTCGCGCTGTGCCTCGTTGAGCCGCACCAGCGGTTCCACTTGGCCTTCATAACCCTTCTGCACGAGGTCACGGTTCTCCTGGACCAGGACCGCGTTCGCGCGCTGCAAGACGAGGCGTTCCTGGGCGGCGCGCAGATCCTCGACGGCGGTCCGCACGTCGGACGCGACCGACAGTTCGGTCTCTGTTACAAGATGTTGCGCTTCGGCCCGGGCCGCCTTTGTTTCGCGCAGCCGCGCCAGATTGCGCCCGCCTGCAAACAGTTCATATGTTCCGGTCACACCAATCGTGGTGCCGAAGTCGTCCTCGCGAAACTCGAGGTTGTTGTTCCGCACGGCATCTTTCGAGACGTGCGCGCGGACTGTCGGATAGAAAAGCGATTTCGCGCGGCCAATCACTGCGTTCGCGCGTTCGATGCCCAACTCGTTCACCTGCAAGTCGGGGCGGTGCTCCTTTGCGTACGCCACGAGCCGATCGGGGTCGGGCGGCTCTAGCGTTTCTAACGACGCTTCTTCGAGCGGCGCGAGGTCCATCGTTTCCGGAAACTTCGCCTCCGGCATGGCAAGCAGTTCCGCCAATGCGATGAGCGCCATCGCGTAGCTCTGGCGCGCCGTGATCAACGCCGCACGCGCCGCGTTCACACGGACCTGGAAGTTCAGCACGTCGCTGCGCGATCCCGTACCGACTTTCTTGCGCAATTCCGCCTGTTTCAGTTGCAGTTGATTGAAGGCTTCGTCCGCTTCCGCGATGGCAATGTTCTCGCGAGAAAGCTGCGCCGCATAGTACGCTTGTGCGACCGCGTCGAGCAGAATGCGGTGTGCTTCAATCAGCGCGGCCTCCGTCTGCAGCTCGCCGAGGCGCGCCTCCAGTATCGCGAATTTCCGATCGAACCCGTTGAATACAATCCAGTCTGCCGCCACGCTGATTGTGTACGCCTCGAATTCGTCTTTCACCGCATTCCGCGCGTCGATCGAATACAGCGACGTTTTCAGCAAGTCCTGCACGATTGCCCGGTCCGTATTCGGGACGACGAGCGGGACGGGTTGAATCGCGGGATTGAACAGGCTCGAAATATTGTTGCTCACGATCTGCGCAAAGGTCAGCACTTCGCCCTGCAAGCGCGCCTGAGTGCCCAACGCGAACGACGTCCAAAACCCGTTCGATGCGGCCCGCTTGGCGAAACTGTAGTCGCTCTCCGAAATCCACGTGTTTGACGCCGACGCCGTCGCGAACACCGTCGGAAACCAAGCAGCCCGCGCTTGCTTCACGCGCGCCGCCGCCTGCGTCACGCGAGCTTCCGCGGCGTCGATAGACGGACTGTCCCGAATTGCCATCTCCTGCGCCATGGCAAGGTCGAGCAGCGTCTCGACCGCGGCTTTCCGCGCTTCCATTTCGGTGGCGGCGGCACTCGGTGAACTCATTTGCTCGGCGGTTCGCTCCGGCTCTGGAGTCGCTTCCTGTGCTTGGACGCTAATCGCCAGACATGCCGCCAGGGCAAACAATCGAAAGGTCATAATCCTGCCTGTACTTCTGTTGTTGCGGATCACGCTCGGGACCCGGAACGAACCGCTCCGTGTCTATTTCGATGCCGGCCAAGCGACAAAGGATTAATCCCTCGCATCCGGCGCTGAAAGCCTAACAGGGACTTGCGCACGATGCCAGCTACCACGGCGCTGGAGCGGTCGGAGCCTCGGCAATCTTTTGTTCGCAATATGCTGCAAGCGTCTTCGCCGTGGTGTCTTCCGGCGCGGATGCCGGCACCCGGTCAAACTCCGCTTTCGCGCGTTCGAATTGACCTTTCTTCATGTGTGCGCGCCCAAGATTGAGCCGCGCCATATGAAATTCGGGATCGAGTGCGCACGCCAGCTCGAAGTAGCGCTGTGCATCATCCATCAACCCGTAGCCCGCGGCCGCGCACCCGATGTTATTCAGCGACTCCTTGTTCTCCCTCGCGACGTGGGCCGCCCGCTCGAAGGCGTTCAGTCCCGCCGCCCGGCGGCCCGCGTCGAACTCCGCCCGGCCGCGCGCAAAATAGTATTCGGACAGGATGACCTCCGCAGACCAGTCATCCTCGAAATCCGACTCGTCCACCGATCGCCACGCATAGCGGTCCCACGGCGAATCGGGTTCGATGGGTTGCGCCGCGGGAGCATAACGGTAGAGCAGACCCTCGTTATACACGAGGATACCGTTCGCGCGGCGTTGTGCGGTGGTGTACACCGGACGCCCGCTGTTGTGTACCAACCACTCGAAGATGACCTGTTCGTCCTGCTCCGTCGGAATCTTCTGGAACGTCGCGCGCACCTCCTCCGGCATGTCGCGATACACACTCGCGATGGGATATCCATACGGGTTCGCGATCAGCACGTCCGGCCGCATCCGCTCCACGATTTGAAAATACATCACGGGAAACAGCGACAAATCGCTGTCGCCGAAATAAATCGCGCCCGGCGCGAGCGTCGCCAGAATATTTCGCGCGTAGTCGGACGCCAGGAAATACCTGCTCTTGTCGTTGCGGGAGAAGTTCGCGATGAACGGCGCAGCGACTGCAGCCACGCACAACCCCAACGCAACGACCGCGCGTACCGGCAGCCGCGGCGTCGCTGCGCACACCCCGGCGATCGCCGCGCCAATAAAGATGGCCGAAACCAAATACGCCGGAATCCAATACGTTGTGTTAAGCCAGATCGATAACCGGTCCGGGCCAAAATTTGGAATAAGTATGCCGCCAAGCACCGTGCCCAGCCATGCGAGAACCAGCATGACGCATAACGCAGGATGTTCGCGTTTCCACAACACGAGAAGGCCGAACGGCGCAAAGAGGCCGACGCCCATTGTGAATTGGCTCAGATAGACGCTTCCGAACGTCCTCGCCTGATCGAAGAACCGCTCCCATGATCGCGGGCCGTCCGTGATCATGAATCGGTACTGCGCCCGCGTCACCACGTCGACAAATGCGGGCCACGTCTCCGGGTTTCCCCAATCCATAGCCGGGTTCGCCATCGATCGAATAGGCAGGTACAGGTATACCGAAAGCCCAAGGAACGCGGCCAGCAGGGTGATAAGGTGCATCGTCCAGGCGCCCCACCGAAGGCCGCCAATCATGAGCACATACGCGGCGAACGCCGGCGCGCACAACAAAAGCACGTGGTGGTTCGCCAACCCCACGCCGAACAGGAATCCCGCCGCGTACAACAGACCGTTTCGGCGCGACTCCGCCCACAGGATGAGCAGCAAGATGCACGCCGCCGTAACGAGCGCGTTCAGCGAATACACTTCCGCGATCACGCTCTGTTCCCAAAACTCGAGCGAGAACGCCAGCGACAGCGCGCCGGCCAGTGCCGCAATCCGGTTGCGCGCGACAATGCAGAGTATCAGCGCCGTGCACAACACTGCGCCGCTTCCGCACAGCGCGGACAGCAGGTTGGCCCGCCACGCCGCGTCACCCGCGTACACGATCGTCATCACGATTTTCGCCGCGATGCACCACAGCGGATAGCCGGTGGGGTGGGGGATGCCGAGTGTCTCGGCCGCCGCAATCAGTTCACCGCTGTCTTCGCCATAGACGGTCGGCGCAAGCGTCCTCAGGTACACGGCAAACGAAATTGACAACGCGGCGGCGCCGGCTGCGTAATCCGCGAAACGCAACACGCGCGGGTACCGCACGTGCAACCGCGGTTGTGGCATTTCAGACGCACTGGCCATGATCAAGCCGATTGTAGCGGCTTGCCCCGCGCCATTTCCTGCTTCCACAAATGTGGCGCAAGTATGCCGCCGTGATTACCGCAGCGTTGTGACGAATGAATCGAACGCCTCGAGTACCTGCTCCGGCGCTTCGACCTGCGGATAGTGCCCAATCCCCTCGATCAGTACCACGTCCGCGTCTGGGACAATCCTTGCATACGTCTCCGCCATGTGACGCCCGGACACCGGGTCTTCCGGCCCGTTCACGAATCGGCGCGGCACGCTCGCCGCTTGCAGCGCGTGGACCCACCGGTCCCGATACTGCATGCGCTCGCGCATGTATCGAATGACCTTGTGCAACACGTAACGCCCGCCGTTATGCTCGATCAGCCTCCAAAACTGGGCCAGTTCTTCGCGAGACGGTTGCGTGTTCGGCCCGAAGATTTCGGAGAAACTTCTGTTAAAGGTCCGTTCGTTCGTGAGGCGGCCGATCAGCGCGCCGAACGGCCCCGCAAGCAGCTTCTGCATGGGCCGCGGCCGGTGTTCACCGGGAATGATGCCGCCGTTCAGAAAGCACACGCCGCGAATGCGCAATCCATCCGCTCCCGCCGCGTTTCGCTCTTCAAACCGCGCGAGCAGTTCCTGCGCCACGGTGTCCCCATAGTCGTGTGCAAGGATAATTGCAGCGTTCACGCCAAGGTCCGCCAACAACTGCTCGTGCAGCGTCGCCTGGTCCCGCAGCGAATACTCGTACGCGCGCGGTTTTGCCGAGAAGCCAAACCCAATCATGTCCGGCGCAATGACCCGAAAGCGCTTCGTCAGTTCCGGCCAAACCCACGCCCAGTCCCACGAGGCGGTCGGAAATCCGTGTATGCACACCAGCGGCTCGCCCGACCCTTCCTCAACGTAGAATATTGGGTATCCCCTGTAATCAAAATGCTTTCCTTTTGCGCACCATGCGTCCAATGAAGTCATACTCAGGCCTCTCCTCGCCTCGTCGTCCTCAGATACAGCCTGTGTATAATACGCACTTCGCGGATTGGCGCGACAATGGGAGCCCATCGAATGAGGTTTTATGCAACGCTCTGCGCGGCAGTACTTGCGTTCGCGGCTGCCGCGTCCGCGCAATCGCCTGCGCACAAGCCTTTCTTTTCCAAGCAAATCCTTCTCGGTGCGCACCGTGGCGGCGCCTCCCAATGGCCGGAGAACACGCTGTATTGCTTCCAGGAAGTGTTGAAGGCCCATCCTGACGTGCTGCTCGAAACCGACGCGCGCCTTACGTCGGACGGGGCCGTCGTTCTAATGCACGACAAGACCGTCGACCGGACGACAAACGGCACGGGCGAAGTCTCCACGATGTCGTTGGCGCAGGTGAAGGCCCTCGACGCGGGACACAAATTCTCGACCGACAACGGCGCGACCTTTCCGCACCGTGGAAAAGGCCTGACAATTCCGACTCTCAAGGAAGTGCTCGACGCGCTACCGGGCTCCCATGTCCTTGTCGAGCTCAAAGGCGAACCCGCGCTCGCCGACGCGGCAATCGCCGTCATTCGCGATGCCAAGGCCGAAGACCGCGTATTGCTCGCATCGTTCGTCCCGCCGACGATGGACCGCGCGCGCGAACTGGCCCCGTCGATGGCCTACTGCTACGACATGAAAACCGGCACGTCCCTGCTGATGGCATTGCGTGGTCCCAAGTGGGCGGACTATTTGCCGCAAGCGGATGTCCTCTCGATCGATCAGGGTATGATCGCCCGCTATAACATGACCTCCGAAGAAATTAAGAGAATGCAGGAGAAAGGGATTCGATTTCAGGTCCACACGATCAACGATCCGCACCGTATGAGGGAGTTTGTCATGCAGGGCGTGGACAGCATTCTTACCGACAACCCGTCCGAGCTCGCCGCGGTCATTGCCGAGTCCAGGACGGCAACGAAGTAACCCCGGCATCACGTGACAAGCGGGAACCCGTGTTGAAGAAACGGTTAATACAGGCGGCCGGTTGCCTCCTGACACTTGCGATGATCGGCGGACTTGCCGCGTTCATGTTCGTGCCGCCCTTGTTCGACTACTACAACAACGCCGTCGTTCGCGACGCACCGTTCGCGCCTTCCGCCGAGGCAAAAACGTTGCACGACGCCCTGTTCGTGGCGGATTTCCATTCGGACTCGCTGCTGTGGAACCGAGACCTCCTCGTCGAGAACGCGCGAGGCCACGTCGACCTCCCACGACTCGCGAAGGGCAATGACGCACTGCAGGTGTTCTCCGTGGTTACGAAGACGCCCAAGAAAATGAACTTCGAGATGAACTCCGGCGATACCGATAACATCATTACGCTCGCGATCATGCAGCGTTGGCCGAGAAACACCTACTCGAGCCTTCTTGAGCGCGCCATTTATCAGGCAGAGAAGTTGCATGCCACGGCGCGCCGGTCGAACGGCGCGCTTACCGTCATCACTTCCGGCCGCGGATTGGACGCGTTCCTCGACAAACGCAACGAAAATCGGAATGCTGTCGCGGGTATCCTGAGCATCGAGGGTATGCAATGCGCCGAGGGTAAACTCGACAACATTCAAACGCTCTACAGTGTAGGCTTTCGCATGATGGGTATTACCCACTTCTTCGACAACGAACTCGGCGGCTCTGCGCACGGCGTGTCCAAGGGCGGCCTTACTCCGTTTGGCCGCGATTGTGTGAAGAAGATGGAAGAGCTGCACATTCTCGTCGATGTCGCTCATGCGTCCCCCGCGGTAATCGACGATGTGCTTGCCATGGCTACGCGCCCGGTCGTTCTGTCGCATGGCGGCGTCAAGGGTACCTGCAACAATGTTAGGAACATCAGCGACGAACATATCAAAGGCATCGCAAAGACCGGCGGCGTTGTCGGTGTCGCGTACTTCGATACCGCCGTGTGCGGGAATGACGTAAAGGCCATCGTCGCTGCGATTCGATATGTCGCGGACATCGGCGGAATCGATCACGTCGGGCTCGGCTCCGATTTCGACGGCGTCGTCACGACTCCGTTCGATACGGCGGGTCTCGCCGAGATCACCGAAGAACTCCGAAAGCAGGGTGTTCCCGGCGTCGACATCGCGAAAATTATGGGCGGCAACGCGCTGCGCTTGCTTCGCCAGTCCCTCCCCGAATCGTGACGCGCGTTCTCCGCGAGGCGGACTTGTATCCGCCGCTGCGCGACTATCTCGAAGCCATCGGTTACACCGTCCGCGCCGAAGTGAACGGATGCGACGTCGCCGCTACCAGGGGGGACGAGCTGATCGTGATCGAACTCAAACGAACGCTCAACGTTTCTCTGTTGGTCCAGGCCGTCGAGCGCCAACGCGCAACCGATTCCGTCTACATTGCGATTCCCCGGCCCAAGGGCGGCGCATGGACGCGTCAATGGCGCGGCGTCCGGCGCTTGTTGCGGCGGCTCGAGGTCGGCCTCATCTTCATTGCGCCGCGATCGCGCATACGCCGGGTCGAGATCGTTCTCCAACCCGAACCTTCCCAACGGCGCAAGCAAAACAAGGTCCGCCGCTCCATGCTCGAAGAAATGACGGGCCGCAGCGGCGACTACAACACCGGCGGCAGTAGCCGCCGTAAACTGGTCACAGCGTACCGCGAGGCCGCGCTCCGCATCGCGCTGAAGCTCGCCGAAAGCGGCCCCATGACCACCCGAGCGTTGCGCGCCCTCGGCACAGGCCCACGCACGACGCCTATTCTCTACGATAACGTCTACGGCTGGTTTCAGCGCGTCGCCCTGGGCACCTACGCCCTCACCGAAAAGGGCCGCAACGCCTTGGTCGAATATGCCGAACTCGTAGCGCGTTTTTGATCGTTTCCATGTTTCTCCGCAGTCATTTCGTTATCGTGTACCGGTTCCGGTAAACTATCACGTTTAGGAATCCGCCCGTCTCCGGGAACGAATTCCCCGCGCTGCGGATTGCTACTGGGGCGGCCCCGGTACGCATATACCCGCGTATCCGCATAGGGCGCGCGTCCCGGCCCGTTGGCAAAAGGACTTATTGTGGGTATCCCTGTCATAGCGGACTTCAGCAGGTTGACCGGCGGTTCGCGCCGCTTCCTGTTCTTCATCGTCTTCAACGTTGTTTCCTGGCAATGCATCGTCGGCCCGGCGATGATCCTGTTCGCCCGCTCGCTCGATATTCAGCCCTCGCTGGTTGGCTTCCTGATTTCCTTTATGCCCCTGTCCATGCTGCTCGTCGGCCTGACCGTACCGCTGGTAAACCACTACGGCCCGAAACGCGTCATGCTCACCGGCTGGCTGCTGCGCAATCTGCTCGCCGGCGCGGTCTTCCTGATCCCACTCGTGCGCGGATGGGGTCTTCACTACGCGCAGTTCGTGCTTGTCGCGAGCATCCTCGCATTCTGCATTTTGCGCGCAATGGGTGCCGGCGGTTGGTTGCCCTGGCTTCACGAGCTGGTGCCCGTCGATCAGCGCGGCGCCTATTTCAGCATGGAAGCCGCGATCACCCAGTTGACCAGTGTCGCCGTTGCGCTGGTTCAGGCGGTGCTCCTTACCGGCCCAGCCGACGACTGGCGCTTCCTCATGGTCTACGGCATCGGCATAGCCGCCGGGTTGGCCAGCCTTGTATGGATGGCGCTGATCCCCGGCGGCGGTCCGACCCGCGCCACGGCGGCGCCGGAAGTAAGTTACGTCGGCTACCGTGCCGCGTTTCGAGACCACGCTTTCATGGCGTTCGTCGTCACTGCGGCGTTCGGCTATTCCGCCCTGACCTGGCTGCTCGGTTCCGCGCTCGTGCTGTACATGCGCGACGCGCTGACGCTGACGCCCGCTGTCATCATGAGCATTACGGCGGCAGGCAGCATGGGAATCTTCCTCACAATCGCATCGTGGGGACGTTTCGCCGACTACGCGGGCAGCGCGGCCGCGATGTTTTGGTCGATGCTCGGCCACGCCGTCTGCGCCCTCCTGTGTATGGCGCTCGTGCCGGGCGCGGCATGGACCAAGGTCGCGCTATGGTCCGTTTTTGTCGTTGCCAGCGTGTTCAACGCCGCGTTCAACGTTGCCGCGAACCGCGCGATGCTCGGTTACATCTGCGCGCAGCGCCGCGTCGTCTACTCGAACATTTGGAGTATCGGCACGTCACTCGCCATCGGGATTACGCCGATCGCGGCTGGGTACCTCATCGACCATCTTCACGGCGTGGGGTTCTACGCATGCTTCTCCCTGGCGGCGTTATTCAGTGTCGCATGCGGGTTCTTGAGCCGCGTCTTTGTGCGCGAGGCGAATCGCGGCGCCGCGGCCGCACCCATCGCGCAGGCCGAGCCGGCAACCGCGCTAAACCAACCCGCCGGCGCGGCGCCTTCCGCTGCGGACGCGACTCGGCTCGCATCGTGAAGAAACGGTGCAAGCTGCGTACGGAAGCTTCCGCGCACGCGCAACGAAGACGCTCGCCGGGAACTATCTCGCCCGGTTGAATTCCGGTCGCATTCGGTAGGGATCGGACGATTCGGCTATCTTGAGGAGGTGCGTCTGCTGCTTTTGCAGCGCCTGCGAGATGCGCCGCAGCAATTCGTGGTCCACCTTGCGATCGGCGGCAATCGCACCGTCGATCTCCGTCGATAAGTACCGTAAGGCAGTACTCATCTCTTGCAGCAGGTGCATCGCCTGCTGCCGATACTCGTTGGCCTGTATGGTTCTCATGGGTGTCTAGCGCCCTCCAGCCGCTATCCCTATGCGGCCCGCATGGGACCCCGTGCCACTTCGCCTCGACGTCGAGACTTGGGCTTAAGTGACGCAAGACATGGGCCAAACGGGACTTCGACCTTAAGTCATTATCTTGCAGGCGGGTAGGCGTTTTCGCGGGAACAGGCAAGTACGTTGTGTGTTCGACCACAACAACTGTGTTGTCACGCGTGACAACCTGTTACCAAGCGAATCTCGCCGAATCCGGGTGCGCCGTTACGGCGCCGGAACGTCTGAAAACGCGGCGGCATGGTTTGCCAGCGAACCTCGCCTCCCCGACGGCGCGTAGACAAACCACACGCGGCCCACCAAATCAGCAATTGGCCTTGGCCCCCACGCGCGGCTATCCTCGCTATCGTTTCGGTTGTCGCCAAGCAGGTACACGTTTCCGTCAGGGACCGTCGTCAACGCAAGCTTTCCTTCCGCCGGTCCGTTTGTGTACGTCTCGCCGACGGGCTGCCCGTTGACGAACAGGTTGCCGTTCGCGATCTCAATCGTGTCAGCGCCGAACGCGACAAGCCGCTTGACCAGGAAGTCGCCGGGATTCTGCGGATCGGGCAGCACGACCACGTCGCCGCGTTCGTAGCGCGGCGGGCGGACCGCGATAATCCGGTCGCCCGGCTTCAACGTCGGCTCCATGGATTTCGTCGGCACTTCGTAAAAACGCATTCCCTTAACGAAGTACAGGTAGAAAAACGGCAGCACGATGATCAAAAGCGCGACGCTGACGATGTTTCGAATGTCTTTCGCCGAAATCATCGATCCTCCCAGGCCCCCGGAAACTGCGGCCCGCTGCTTAACGTTTACCGCCGCCGGAATCTCGTACGGCTTCGGTTCGAAGATGGACATGTCAATGGCCTCGCCGTCCGAGTCGTCCTCCTGCTCCCGCGGCACGGCGTCGCCCGCCGCTTTTGCCTCGTTCAAACGCGCCTGAATCTGCTCGTACCGCTTCCTCAGATGGTCGCGCTGCCGCAGTAGATCGATATTCTCCGGCGAACGCTTCAGGTCCTTGTGAATGTAGCGAAAATTCTTTCGAATGCGTTTCGCTTCCGCATGAAGCTTTGCGATTTCGTCGCCGTCTATTGCCATTTTGCCCTACCCAGTATGAATCCCGACGCGCACCGGACTATTCCGTCATGATACTTGGCGCCGAACTCGAAAAACGAACAAGACAGCACGAGACTCTTCAGGGGGCATCGGTCCGCGTCGAAGGTACTTTGGCGGTCGCACGATACGGTTTGCACGCGCAGTCCAATGCGCCGGCCCCAAACGAAAAAATGCGAGGCGCCAACTGCGTTGACGCCTCGTCATACGGTATCGACTAATACCTAACGCTTCTCGAGTATATAGTTGATCATCGTCTGAACGTCTGAGGCGTCTTCCTTCCCGTCGCCGTTCACGTCCGGATCGATGCCCTGCTCGGATGTACCCAACAATCCGCGCACCACGAGTTGCAGATCAACCGAGTTCACCTTGCCGTCGCCGTTGGTGTCCAGCTTCATGTCGGCCCCGACGCTTACCGCGTTCGATAGTACCGGGGCGCCGCGCAGGTATATGGGTTGCCCGCCATACGTCCCGATGGAAACGGTCGCCGGAAGCACCTGGAAGTACCATAAGTCGCCCGGCTTTGTCGCCGCGCGCGGCACGACCGTCAGGTTCGTGTACGCCGGCACGATGGCATTGTCCTTAAACCAGTAGATCGTGGACGGACCCTGCGGCAAAGACGGATGCACGTACGTGTAGCTCGCAACGAGATTGTCGCTGTCCGTCGGCGAGGTCGGCGTGAGCGACAGATTCGTCGCCTGCGGCAATACATCTGATGTAACAACAATAGCGGTGATAATCTGGCACGACGTGAGCTGGCCCGCAGCGGCACACAGGATCATGCCGTACACACCGTCTGAGACGCCTGTCGTGTCCCAACTGAACTCCCCAGTCTGTGCGTCGAGCGTTGCCCCAGTCATCTGAGGTACACCGAGCTCAGTCAACGGGAACATCGCGTAGGTCGGTGGACCCTGCGTCGAAAGCGCCGTTGCCGTGAACTCGTGGACCGTGCCCGGTTCGAGGAACGCAATCGGTACCGGTTGCAACTCGAGCCCTACCGAATCCGGCAATGAATTCAGGTTGGAATCGGCCGGGTCCGCGCTTTGGCCGTTGAGTATGTCGTTGACGTCCAGCGGTACGCCGTTTCCGTCGGAGATGCCGACGACGGCGCGCTCGGCGGTAAGGGCAAGATATGTGAACCGGATTTGTCCGCCATAGAACAACTCGCACTGCACCGTGTTTCCAAACGTTTCGCCGGGTGTGCCAAGGTTGCTCGAATCAAAAGACGGTACCTCTTCGAATGTGATAACCAGTCGATCATCGAGTGTGCGCGCCCAAACCTCTCCGCCGCTCCTCGGGTCCAGATCGGAGTAGAGGAACGAAATTCGCGGCGTCGCAAAGTGGCTCGTTCGGCTTATGGTTGGGTTAAGGGTCACTGCCTCGTACTGGTCGGTCGCCGCGGCAATGAACCCGTTCGCCGAGACAATCAGGTCACCCATTAATCGTCCAAAAAACGGGATCGGAATACTCGATTCGAATGCGACCGCCCCGTCATCCGCCATCGAGAGCAAGAAGTAGTCCTCCTTCGCTACAGGAAGCGTCCCGTCAAAATTGGGCGCAATTTTTACCGCGCTTGCACCGTGCGCGTCGTACGTCGTGTAGTTAAAGTACACCTCAGGCTTTTCCGTAGCGGGGCCGATAAGCGGCACTGCGCCGGCGGGAACGATCGTAATCTGCGTGTTCGATAGGTCAGTCCCGTTCGAAAACGCTTCAGTCAAAAAGTTCACATCAACCCCGACTGTCCCGCGCGCGAACAGCGGTAGGTTGCCTGGGAAGCTGCCACTACGGGGAAAGATGCCGTAATAAAAGTCCGTCCCCGCGCCGCCGCCCGGCGTATCCACCAGGCTTTCAGCCCCATTGATGACCGAGGCGATAACGGTGCCATCGGTATTGTTCACCGGGAACCGGTCGGAATTGCGGACAACATCTACTCCAGTAAAATCGCCACCTGTCGGGTTTTTCCACGTCAAGGCGACGCGGCTGTCACCCGACCGGCCCGCGGCGCGGAAATGGCGCAGCGGATCGAACTTAAACTCGAGAATCCGCGTCGCGTACAGCGCCCGCTCAACATTGTCGATTTCGTCATCGTTCAGCCCGAGGTTCTCCGCCGCGACAATCAACTGGTTGCCGAAGTCGGGGTAATCCGAACCCTCGCCGAGGAGATTGGTCTGGCACTCATAGTAAAGTTCGGCCACGGTCGGAATGCCCATGGGGTCGATGATGTAGCCATTGAACGTGTCGCCGTCGGTTAGGAGATAGCACAGTTTGTTGCTCACGCCGGAATTCGTGTGGACACCTCCATTGTCACTCGAATCGAATACCCAGAATGGCCCCAAATACGTGTCCGGATCGGACATGGCCGGCGGGTTTTTCATGCTGCGAATCGCTCCGCGATTCGCAATGTCCTCACCAACTAGCCACTTGACTTCCGGCGTATCCGTTCCGGCTGCATTCGCCAAATCGATAAATTCGCCCCAAACATCTGAGAATGATTCATTAAGCGCGCCTGACTCATACGAATAGATTAAATTCGACTCATGTTGCGTTACGCCGTGTGTAAGTTCGTGGCCGACGACGTCGTCAGTCACCCAGCCTTCGCCGAAGAACATCCGCACGCCGTCCCAGAACGCATTTCGGAAAGGGCAGAATCCATAGCAAAAGCGCACGGTGGCATCCATCGTCATACCCGCGCCGTCTATGCTGTCGCGGCCGTGTTCGGATAAGTAGAAATCATACGTGTCGCCGTAAAAGTCGTACGCGGCATCCACATCGTGGATGTTTGTGGCGGGCTGACCTTCCGCGCGCCGCAAAGTTCCGATTGCGTCCGGCACGTTCTCCGCGTCGTAGATGGTGCGATTCTTCGCCTCGAGGATCATGGGTATGCGCAGGGCCGTTGCGCCGCTGTGCGCGTCTATCAATATCCGCTCCGCGATCACCACGGCGGCGCCTGCGTTGCTCGCTTCAACGATGTAGACCAATCGCACTGCGCCTGTTGCGCCGATCACCGGAGGCGCATACAAGTATAGCGCGGGATCGTTTGTCTCAAAGTCGATGCCCGGGTTTTCGTCTTCCAGTACCCCGGCCGCTAGAATCGCCGCTTCGTCGCCATCCAACAATGGAGTCAGCGACAACTCACCCGAGTACACGCGCGGAGCGTCACGCATTATGTCGCTCAGGATGGAAACAATTCCGCCGTCGGGCTTCATCTGAACAATCGCCTGCGCGCCGAACACCGGGACGCCTTTGTACACCTGATCCAATTTGACGAACGTGCGCGCGTTTTCCGACTTCACACGGTTGGTTGTGAACGTCACCCCGGCGTGAATTCCGAACGCAGCGTCGTGTTCTTTCAAGAACGACTTGGCGATCGCGTCTGGCGCGCCCGCCTTCTTTGCCGATGGACTTGGTTGAAATGCGTTACCGGAAGGCGCGGCGACGTGGCGCAGGTAGCCCTCCGGGGTTGTCGAACTGCGGGGATTGTCCAGCATGTTAGGGCCGGACATCGTCGTCAGCACGCCGCGCACCGCATCTTCGGTATCCGCCAGCGCGTACGGCGCCGACGCGGCGCACACAAAAGCCACCCCCACTGCAAAAATCACAAGCTTGCCGGACCGCATGAAACCTCTCCCGCGTGAGAACATTGCGCCATACTGCCTCGCGGCGTACAGCACATCCTCCGTTGTTCACGCAATGGTGCGTCCCGTACCGCTCTGCTTGCGAAAAGCGCCCCCGCGGCAAGCACATCGGTACACCCTAGGCCACTACCCAGTCAGTACCTCTACTGGTGTACGTTAAAATTCGCAGACCACACACGCGCCATCGCCGCGCCAGAAGATTTCAACACACCGGTAGTTAATGGCATCAGAATACGCGTGCGATCAATACGTGTCAAGTGCCATCTCGACGTGCCTGGAATGTGCACTCGTGCCGGGGGCCTGCGTAAGCGTCAATCGCATTTCGGGTTGTGCTCGCGGATTGTTTGCACCTGCCCACCCTTGATGGTGGTTATTAAATGACGCAAATGAATAATTCCAATAAATTCTAGCGCGGCCAGCGCCAACGCGAGAAGGAGCGCTCCCGATACGGCGCTCGTGACCGGGTGATCGAGATGTATGAGCCCATAGCGCCTGAGCACGTGCGCAGCGAGCCCGCAGCCGGCGCTTATCAGCACGCTGACCATGATCGCCTTAATGGATACCCGAATCGCCAACGCGCGGCGAATGACGACAAGGCTGGTACCCATGACGCAGGCATATCCGAGCACTCCCGCGATGGCGGCGCCGCGGATTCCAAATGCATACGTAAGCGGCACGCTGAGCGCGACGTCGAAGACGAGTCCGCAGATGACCGCTACGCCCGCAGCCCTCGCCTGGTCGATTCCCGCGAGCACGTGCAGGTTGATATACGAAAGGAAGAACGCAATGCCCCCGACTGCCAACACGTCAAACGCGTCCCCTGCGTTCAGCACGTTTTTCCCGAACAGCGTCGTCATGAGCACGTCCGAGCCGGACGCGATAAGCACCCCCGCGGGCAACATGACTCCAATCGCCGTGTCGTAGATGCGTTGCACACCCTCGGTCAATAACGCGTACTCCTTACGGAGCCACAAGGTCCGCACCATCGGCAACAGGCTGATGCCCGCCGCGATCATCAGGCTGTACATGATCGTGATGGTGGGCAGTGCAATCTGGTACGCGGCCGCGTCGAGAAGTTCCTTGCGCACGAGCGAAATGATCATCGTATCGACGGAAGAAAACACAACGATCCCGCCGAACCCGGCGCTCAGCCACTTCCCCGAATCGAACACGTGGCGCACGGCCTCCGGACGCCACGTGAAGCGCGCGCGAACTATATGCGGGAAAGACACCCACAGCGCAATGGCCAGCACCGCCGCCTCGGCAAGTGCGCCGAGGGTGTACGCCGCGGCGGTCGCGCGGATTCCCCAACCGGCGTGCAGCAACGCAACAGCGCTGCCCAAGCACAAAATCGCGCGCGCAAGGTCGGCGGCGTTGCGCCAGGCAATGGCCTGCAAGCCAAGCAGCACCTGCTGCGCGCATTTGAACATCAGCACCAGCACCGCGTGCAGCGCGAGAATGCGGAACAACGACGCCGACGCCGGGTGCGCAAGCGTGCGGAACAACGCGGGCGCATCCGGAAACGCCGCCACCCACGGCGCGGCCAGGGGCGGCACGGCCAAAAAGGCGGCAACGACGAATGCCGTGATGAATCCCTGGGGAACAAGCGATCCCAACGCGATCGATTTGATTGCGCTGGGATCTCCTTCCTCGCGATAGCGCGTGATGAACGGCACCAGCCCCGGATCGAAACCGAACGTGACGATGGTCTGTACGATCATGACGCAGGAAAACACGACGTAGAACAGGCCGTACTCGTCCTGCGACAGGTTCTTGTACAGGACTATGCGCAACACGTAGAACAGCGCCCCGGTCAGCAGCGTTGTCAGCACTGTCAGAGCCGCGTGCTGCGCAAACTGCCGGGCGTAATTCATGCCCGATTACCCATGGCGCAGCGCACAGCGTCTACAAATGCGTCCGCGGCGCGCTCAATCGTGAACGGCGCGATCGATGCTCGCGCGGCATCGCGCATCGCACGGTGCCGCTCCGGGTGAGCGAAGTACGCGTCAATGGCGCCTGCGAGCGCGTCGGGGTTGCGCGCGGGAACGACGAATCCGTTTTCGCCGTCGCGGATGAGGTCGGGCGTCGCGCCGCACGCGTCGGTCGCAATCACCGGCACGCCGCAAGCCAGCGCTTCGTTGATTACCAGCCCCCAAACTTCCTTGCGCGAGGGCACGATCAAGGTATCGCCCAAGGCGTAATACGCGGACATATCGCCTGGCTGGGCAAACCCCGCGAATACAACGCGGCCGGAGATACCCAATTCCTTCGCGCGCGCGCGGTACTTCGTTTCGTGTTTGCCACTTCCCACGAGTACAAGCGTTATGTCGCTTTCGCCCAATTTCGAAAATGCTTCTATCAAGTCTCCAACACCCTTCAAGTCGAGCAGGTTTCCGCAGTAAAGCACAACATATTTCGTCGCTATTCCCAGCCGCGCCCGCAATGCAACGCCATCCGATGCCGCACACGCATTTGCGAAATCTGCCAGTTCGACGGTGTTGTGGGCGAGGAACGTCTTGTCCGTGTTCGCGCCGAGCGACACGAGATATTCTTTTGCGCGCGACCCGTATGCGACCCACGCGCCCGCGCCGCACACCAGCGTGCGCACCCACGGCTTGGTCACGCGCCGCACGAATGTCGTTTCCGCCGGCGTGCTGCCGCTCCACACGATAAACGGCGTTCCGGTTCGCCTCGCAAATCGCGCAGCAAGGAACGCCGCCGGCGTATCCCACCCGCAGCAAATGATTGCGTCTGGCTTCAGACGCGCCAATTCGCGGCGCAACGTGTAGTTAATGAGGACGACGTTGTATCGGCTGCCAAGAGGAATGGTGTAGTGGGGCAACGTCCGAATCCGGGCACGCGCGCCCGGCGCGTCCGCCGGCCACGCGCGCACGGATCGAATGTCGCCGAGTATCCACACGTCAAGATCGAAGCGTTCGGCGAGGGCCTCGAACAAGGGGATGCGCGTCGGCGACAGGAAGTTGTGCAGCAGCACCACGCGCACCGATCTCGAATTCCACTCACTCATGTTCGCGCATGGTAGGCGCGCGCGGGTAACGATGCAATACAGCGGGTCCCTTTACACGAAAAAAGGATTGTATTTCTTCTCGACTGCCACGGTACTGGATGGCCCATGCCCGACGTGCACCAGCGTGTCGTCCGGCAGCGTGAAGATGTGCTTTCGGATCGAATCAAGCTGCAAATCATAGTTCTCTTTCGATCCAGTGCCGCCGACCGAGCCCGCGAAGAGCGCATCGCCGGTAAAGACGTGTCCGGGAAACGCAAGGCTTAAGCCGACCGGCGTGTGGCCGGGCGTCGAGTAAACGCGCCCGGTGAGCGATCCCAACCGGACTTCGCCGCCGTGTTTGACAATTCGCGCGCCGCAACCACCGACGGGAGACGTGCCCGAAATGACCTCCGCGCGAAACCGCTTCACGTACTCGCTCAGCCCGTCGGTGTGGTCGAAGTGATCGTGCGTGATGAAAACTTTCGAGAGCGTCAGCCCATTCTCGGCAAGAAAGGCGCACACGCGCTCGTCGAAATCGCCCGCATCGATCAGCATCGCGTCGCGCGTCGTGGGGCACGCCGCGATGAACGAATTAACTTCGTTTACGTTCAGTAGAAAGTGCTTGACGATCATCGCCGCACCCCCTCAAGCGTCGCACTTTCAAAATTTGCCTGGCCCTCGGCCCCGCGCAGGTCCGCGCCGCTCAGGTTTGCACGCCGGAAAATCGCGCGCGTGATGTCGGCACCGCGAAACGACGCGCCTTGAAAGTCGGCGTTGCCCGGACGCGAGTAATACAGGTTTGCGCGGTCGAACCTGGCGCGATGCCCCCTCGTTCCCACGAGGTTCGCGCGCTGCAAATTGGCGCCGGTGAAATCCGCATCCGAGACGTCCGCGCCGCCGAGGACAACAAACTCGCAGTTGGCGCCCGAAACGTCCGCGCCGCTCAAATCGGCTTCATCAAGGATCGTTTCGCGAAGGTTCGCTTCGCGCAAATTGGCCCCGGAAAGATCGGCGTGGGAGAGACGCACACCGCTCAAGTCCGCTCCGGACAGATCGACGCCGCGCAGGTCCGCACCAGTCGCGGAGCCGGAACGTATCAATTCGAGCGCCTGTGCGCGATCCATCGCCGGTGCGTTGCCCATGATCAAAAATCGTCCTGGCCACTGACCTTCTGCTCGATCCAGTCCCCGTAATACGCGGCCTCCTTCACGGCTGCTTTGATCTCGGACTTCGTGACTTCGCTCGCGAGGAAGCACATCGTCAACACAAACCGCTCGTCGTCGCCTTGCTTGGCGAGTGCGACTGCGCCCTGAATCAGCTTCATGTTCGCGCGCAGCGCCCACGCGTACGAGGTCTCGTCCGCCTTGCCGCAGATAGTGTACACCTGGATCAGCGCGACGCCGTCCGCGCGACTGAACCGGCGGATGTGAACTGCCTGGGTGCGGCCGTCCTTCAACTTCACACGAACAACGTAGCCCTCGTCGTCCGGCTCGACCTGCCTCACCCCCTCCTTCGCGCATGATTTCGCAAGTTCGTCGAATGTCGGCGGCGTGGACTCGAATTTCGGCTTCACGCCTTTCAACGCCGCGGACGCTCTGCCGAGCATATCGTCAACGGACCGCTTCACGTCCACGTCCATCTCGTCGCTGGCATCCTGCAACGCATCGAGCGCCTTGGTCGCCACCTTGCCGAGCAGCTCGACGGCGTCGCGCCGCGTCACCCAACCCGCGCGCGTATCTCTGATTTTTTCGATGGCCCCGTCAATCTCTTCCCACATGGTCGTAACTCCTGCGCACCGAACGTATTGTAGCGAACGCTACCAGCCGGTGTCACCGTTGCGCGGCGGGTGAAGCGCCGCGCAACCGGATGCTATACTGCATAGTCTAAACGCAGGATAGCTATGTCTTGGCTTGAATACATGCGCGTTGCCCTCGATTCGGTGGCGCAGAACGGGGTCCGCTCGTTCCTGACGATGATCGGCGTTACGATCGGCGTGCTTGCCGTCATTTTGCTCGTCGCGCTTGGTGAGGGCGCGCAGGCCTATGTCGCAAAAGAATTCGCGGACATGGGCACCAACCTGCTTATCATCACGCCCGGCAAACAGGAAACCTCCGGCATGATGCCGATCATCGCCGGCAGCTTCCGCAAGCTCACGTACGAGAACTCGAAGGAGATTCAGCGCAACGCAGTCGGCATCAAAGAGGTGTCGCCCGAAGTGCTCGGCGCGGGCTCGGTGAAATACCGCGACCGCGAACGCGACACAATGATCCTCGCGGTGACCCCCGCCCTCGAACGCATCCGCGACGTCCACGTCGATATCGGGCGCTTCCTCAACGAAAACGACATCGAGAAGAACAACAAAGTCTGTGTGCTCGGCGCGGGGCTGCGCGACGAGTTGTTCGGCAGCACCAACCCGCTGGGCGAGCGCGTATCCATCAACCGGAGCAAACATCTCGTCGTGGGCGTGATGCAGCGCAAGGGCGTCACACTGGGGATCGACGCGGACGATATCGCGCTCGTGCCCCTGCTCAGCGGGCAACAGATGTTCTACGGCGGCGAAGACGAGCTCTACCAAATCGTCGTCCAGGCAAACAGTCCGGATGAGACGAAGGTCGCGACGGATTCCATGAAAAAGATTCTCATCGCCGCGCACGACTACACCGAGGATTTCACCATTCTCGACCAAACGTCCATGCTTGCGACGCTCGACAAGATATTCGTTGCACTCAAGGTCATGCTCTCGGGCATCGCGTCAATTTCGCTGCTCGTCGGCGGTATCGGCATCATGAACATCATGCTGGTGTCGGTGCGTGAGCGCACGCGCGAGGTCGGCATCCGCAAGTCCGTCGGCGCGACCCGCCGCGACATCGGCATGCAATTCGCCATCGAGGCGATTACGTTGAGCTGCATCGGCGGCGTTGCCGGAATCCTGCTCGCCTACGCGGGCACCTGGGTGATGCGGCAGTTCTATCCGTCGTTTCCGATCGAGGCGTCCATGTGGTCCATTGTCGTCGCGTTTGCGTTCAGCGCGACGGTTGGCATCTTTTTCGGCGCGTACCCCGCGCTCAAGGCGGCGAGTGTTGACCCCGTCGAGGCCTTACGCTACGAGTAAGCGCGCAAGTCGCGATTCGCCGCAAGTACAATCATTACCGTGCGCACCTTCGATCACGATTACGTTAACGACATCATCGCCCGCCTAAACCGCATCAAGCCCGGCGCGAAACCCGTCTGGGGAACCATGACGCCCGAACAGATGATCGGGCATCTCGCGTTTTGGGTGAGATACTCGATGGGAAAGGGCGAAGCGCTTCCGTTCGCCGGAAACTGGCTCACGCGGAACGTAATTGGTCCGCTCACTTTGAGTGGGTGGCTGCCCGTCCCGCGCAATCTGAAGGTCGAATCGAAATTGTCCGTTCCCCAACCGGTCCCGGCTGACACCGAAACCTTTCACGCCGTGCTCGAAACGTATTTGGAGCTCGTGCAGTCCGGAGAAATAAAACCCCACGCTCACCCGTTCTTCGGAGATATCGGAATCGATGGGTGGGCGCGTATGCACGTGGTGCATTTCGAACACCACCTCAGGCAATTCGGCGTGTAAATCCACGCTACTTCAATTCTTTTGAAAAAACTTTGCTTTCCTCGCCGCGGATAATTCGGCCGATGTTCGCGCGATGCTTCACGATGACCAGCAACGCGACGATCGTCACCACGATGCGCAGCGCCCAACCTCCCGGCATCAAGTGCGTCGGCGCGGTAGCGACATCGTGCGGAATGAGATACACGCCTGCGGTCATAGCGATGGCCCCGCCGATCGAACCCACGCTGACCATCCGTGTCGCAAATACCAAAACAAAAAAAGTAACAGCCGCGGCAAGCGTCGGCAATGGACACAGCGCGAGGAACACGCCGAGACTTGTCGCGACGCCCTTGCCGCCTTTGAAACGCAGGAAGACCGACGCGAGGTGGCCGAGAATCGCCGCGATACCGCACGCCAGCGCCGCGTACGGCCAGTCGCTCAGCCGCGAGACGAACAACACCGGAATCAGGCCCTTTAGCGCGTCGCCCGCCAGCGCGGTCGCGCCAAGGCCCTTTCCCAACACGCGCATCGTGTTCGTCGCGCCGATGTTCTTACTGCCGTGTTCGCGGATGTCAACCTTGCGCAGCCACAACCCCAGCCAAAGGCCCGTGGGGACCGAGCCGAGGACATACGACGCAACAATGGCGAGTACCGTCGCTAACATGCCGCCGTCTTCCACAATTGAACGAATTTGGATTCTGGATTTTGGATTCTCGATTGAAGACCAACCTCGTAGGCGCAGACCCTCCGCCCGGCGTTGTTTAGGTCCTTCTTGTCCTTTGGGTCGTTTCGCTCTTGCTCCGCGCACATGAGCGAATCGCGCGCACCTGTCGCCGTCCACTGCGCGCCGCCATACTTCCAATCCAAAATCCAAAGTCCAAAATCCAAAATCACCCCTCCTCCTCCCGCTTCTCGCCCTCGCGCAGCTCGAGCACGACCGGCACACCGTCGAACCCGTACTTCTCGCGCAACTGGTTCTCGATGTGGCGCAGGTAACTGAAGTGGAAGAA
This sequence comes from Candidatus Hydrogenedentota bacterium, assembly GCA_013359265.1. Taxonomy (NCBI): domain Bacteria; kingdom Pseudomonadati; phylum Candidatus Hydrogenedentota; species Candidatus Hydrogenedentota bacterium. The sequence continues at coordinate 47,031 of JABWCD010000015.1, read as the reverse complement.
CCCCTTCTTGTTTACGAACAGCACAAACGTCGTCGGTTTCACGCTGACCTGCGTCGCGTACTTGATGCGCGCGATCTTGCCATGATGCAGCGCGGGCGCCTGGTTCGCGCGGAGGACCTCGACGAACTTGTTCAGTTCGTGCGTAGGGATTCGTTTCTCCGCCTCCGCCGCCACGCGATCGATGTACTCGAAGACGGTAAAAACGCGCTGCCGCGTCACGTTCGAGATTGTCACGCTCGGCACGTGTTTCAGGAACGGCGCTTTGAATTCAATCTCGTCGGCAAGGTCCTTGAAGCGCCGTTCCTTGTCTTGGACCAGGTCCCATTTCGTCCACACGAGAATCATCGCCCGGCCCTGCTCGACGATGTAGCTGACGATGCGTTTGTCCTGTTCGGTGATGCCCTCGTCGGCGTTCATCAGCACGAGGCACACGTCCGCGCGGCGCACGGCGCGCAAGGATCGCGCCACGCTGAACCGCTCGACTTCCTTCCGGATACCCGCCTTTTTTCGCAGGCCCGCGGTATCGATAAGAAGATAGTCTTTGCCCTTCCACCTGAAATCGATGTCGATCGCGTCCCGCGTAGTGCCGGGGGTATCGTCGACAATGCTCCGCTCCTCATTGAGAATCGCGTTTACGTACGACGACTTGCCGACGTTCGGCTTGCCGAGAATGGCCACGCGCGTCACCTGCCGCTCCTCGATCTCCTCGACGTGCTCGACCTTCTCCGGCAGGTGAGCGGCGATCGCATCCACCAGATCCTCGATACCAAGCCCGTGCCCCGACGACACGGCAATCGGATCGCCCAACCCCAACTCGTAAAACTCCGTGCGGTTCTCGCGAAGTCTTGCGTTATCGAGTTTGTTCGCCGCGACGATGATCGGCTTGCTGTGCTTGAACAGGTTGTCGCGAATGTCGAAGTCGCCCTTCGTCAACACGTGCTGCCCGTCGATGACAAAAACGATGATGCTGGCCTCGTCCAGCGCCGCCTTCACCTGTTCCTGCATCTTGTGCGTCACGGGGTCGGTCGGGTCCTCGACGATCCCGCCCGTGTCCACCACCCGAAACTTTCGACCATCCCACTCCGCGACGCCGTACGCGCGGTCGCGCGTCACTCCCGCCTCGTCGTGAACGATCGCGCTGTGGCGTCCCACAATGCGGTTGAACAGCGTCGACTTGCCCACGTTGGGCCGGCCGCAGATCGCGACCAACGGCAGTTTCGCTTTGCGCGCCATCAGGCTTGGTCCTCATTTCCGACTTGTTTGATCCCCGCGCGGAGGTAATCGGCAAACGAAACGATCGCGACCGCCAACGTGAAATACAGAATCCCGAACACAACGCGCGGCGGCAATTCGAGCAGCACCGCGATAATGAGCGCCATCTGAAACGCCGTCGTCAGCTTGCCGCTGATTTGCGGCCGCGCCCGCACCGGCCCGAAATACTCGTTGATCAAGTATGCGCCAATCACGATGATCACGTCGCGCCCGAGTATGATCACCGGAAACCATGCGGGCACCGGTGTGCGCAGTTCCTCGTTCACGGCCAGGAATACGAGCGCAAGATTGATCAGCAGCTTGTCCGCGAGCGGATCGAGCACCGCGCCCAACTTCGTCTTCTGGTTGTACGCGCGCGCGATGAACCCGTCGATGCCGTCGGAGATCGACGCCGCCACGAACACACCCAGCGCGGCGTAACGAAGCCACTGTTGATCCCGTGTGTAGGACATGATCAACACGACAAACACGGGCACCAAAACGAGGCGCCCAACGGTAATGCGGTTTGCGAGAGTCATTCGGTTTGTCCGGAGCGGGCGCTGCGCGAAGAACGGGCCGGCTACACCGGCTGAGGCAGGTGCCGCTTGATCTGCGCGACAAGCTCCGCCGGCGAGAACGGTTTAAGGAGCAGGGTCGCCGCGCCGGCTTCGAGCGAGCGATCGCGCGCATTCGGATTGTGCGCCGACGACACGCACAATATCGGAATGTGCTGCGTCTGCGGGTTCGCCTTCAACTGTTCGCACACCTCGTACCCGCTCATCATCGGCATCATGATGTCCAGGACGATAAGGTCCGGCGTCTCGTTCTCCGCAAGATCCAGCGCGCTGATTCCGTCGTACGCGCTCATCACGTCAAACCCTTCGCTGTTCAGGGTCCGCGCGATAAACATCACCACATCCGGCTCGTCGTCCACCACTAGGATTTTAGGCGATTTCACGCTATCTCTCCGTTCGTCTTGTGCCCCGGTCCCCCACGCGAAAATCGATGGTGTGCATTCGCACCGGACTGCGCTGCGTCGCGCGTGCGCGCTGGTCCGCGTAGCGCACTTTCGTTTCCTTTTGCTCGAACGCCCGCTGCAGGATTTCGACTCCGTGATCCATAAACCCGTCCGGCACGTCCGCGTTCCGGACCACCGTGCCCTCGACCGGCGACGACAGCGGCACGCGAAACTCCTCGTCCCGCATCAACTGGACCAGCACCATCGTGCCCGGCGCCAGCGAATCCAGCATCCGAATGCACATCCCGAACGGGTTAATGTTGATGATCACGCCCTGGTTGATCAAGCCCGGCACTTCCTTGGGCCACACCAGGCACGGCCGGCACGTCTCCGTGCGCGGCGCCCGGCGGTTGCCCCGCCGCAGCGACCGGCTGTCACGGCTCATGATCATGTCGTCCGGCATGCTGCCACCTCACCGCCCCCCTGCGCCCAAACCGCCCGTTGCAACTGCCGGGCGCGCGCATACTCTATCACATGCGCCGCGCCATAGCACCTAACTCCCGGTTTCGCTATGATAAACACATGTCAACTGAGAACCGGGATGCCCGAACTGTACAACCCTTACCGAACTGCCGGGCGCTCGCGTCGATATGCCAAGTAAAGTAATCGTGAACGATCCACAGCGGCATTGTCTCGCTGTACTTCAAGGCGCCATGCGAGAATTCGCCGCCTCGCTGTCGAGCGTGGTATGCCGTCGCGCGTGGTATGGCAGTAATGCTATTCAATGTGTGATCTCGAACTTGCGGGTTCGCCGGTTGAGCGCCGCTATCGTATACTCCACGGCGCTCCTTGCGTCGTACGCCGCGCTTGCGTTTCCCTTCGGAGATTCGTCCCCAAAACTCGACTCACGCGACGCGGCCTTCGCGCCTATCGTCATTCCGCCGCTCGAGGGTGGCGTGCAGTGGGGTGTGCCGTTGGACGGAGGCCCGTTGCGCGTGCTGTTCATCGCGCCGCGGTTTGCGTTGCGCGACGCCGCGGAGCTGGCCCACCGCCTCGAGATGCGCGCCGAGGTTGTCCCGCTGTGGGACGCCACACACCTCGGCCGCCCAGACGCGTACCCGCGCAAAATTCCAGGTACGTCGCACGATGAAGTGGTCCACGATCTACTCGACAAACTCGACAGAAAGCTCGATGCCATTGTCGCGGCCAACTTCGATTTCAGCGTATTGCCCCCGGAAGTGTTCCAGGTCTTGGCCGACAGAGTCCGCGGCGGCACTGGCCTTGTGCTCGCCCATCACCGGCATACCCTGCCGGACTCACTAAAAGCGTTTCTCGACGAGTTCGCGCCGGACGAATCGGGCGCGATCGTGACCACCGGACTCGGCGCGGAGCGGACGGCGGAATGGACCTCCGGGCTCGGCTTTGTTCAATGCGGCAGGATAGGCCAAGGCCGCGTCGTTGAAATCGACTATCAGGGCGAATGGCCGCTCGCCCATTGTCTCATTCCCGCGCTCGCGAACCCGCTTCTCGCCGAACAGGAGGATTTCGACACCTACCTTTCGCTCGCGGCGCGTGCTGTACGTTGGGCGGGTGGGCGCGACGTGCCGGTAGCCATTGCCGGCGTCAGCGCAAAGCCCGCGCCCGGCCCCGAGGAAATCCAAATCCCGCCGGGTCTCGAGGAAATGGTCGACGCAAACCTTCCCACCGGAGCCACAATCCTCCATCCGTTCCAGCTTCAACTCGCCGCGCCCGCGGACAAAACGTATGTCGTGCGCGCCGGCGTCCGCCAACGCGGGCGTAACCAACCGCCTATTACGATTACGCCAAAGCGCGATGCGCTTCGCAAGGGATCGCAAACCCACGATTTCGTCGTCGTCGCGGGCGCAGGCGAATACTGGCTCGACATTTGGCTTCTTGATGGCGACAAGGTCGCCGAATGGTACTCCGAAGTGGTCACGATCGATTCGTGGCCGAGCATTGCTGACCTCGCATTGAGCAAGTCCTTCGTCCTTCCGCAAGACAGTATCGGGATTACGTTCACCATGCCCGCGCGGCAACGTCCGTGCCTCGCGATGGCCCGCGCGACTGACCCCCTTGGGCGGATCGTGGCCGAACGCCACCAGCCGATCCCGCCGGAAACGGCATTGGTGCAACTCGGACTCGGCTTCGCCGACCTCATCGGCGACATGGTCAAAGTGGAGGTTTTTGTCTCCGATCGGGATGCGGTCGTCATGTCCGAGTGGGACGCGCGTAACTGCGCCTACGCGTACAAACACCTGCCCGTCCGTGGTCCAAATCCCACGGACCGGTTCGATGTGGTCGCGGACGTGTCCGGCGGCGTCGAGTTCAATGCGCGCGCAAATATCCGCAGCCTCGCGGCGCAGGGTTTCGGGGCCGTTTCGTTTCCCGCGACGGAGGAGTCGCTGCGTGTCATGACGTCGCTGGGGCTGCGCGTCGTGCCGCAGATCACGTCATATCTGCCGTATCACTCGCCCCCCGCCGAAGTCCGCGCGCCGTGTATCAACAATCCCGAGTTCATCGCATCGGAGCAGACCTATCTCAAAGGCATGGCACAACTCGTGCGCGACTACCCTACGGCCGCCGTGTCGCTCGGCGAAGGCAATTGCCTGAGCGCGGCGCGGGAGGACCTGTGCAGGTGTACCCACTGTCTGGCTGGATTCGCCGAATACCTCAACAAGACCTATGCCGGCCTGGATGCGCTGAACCGGGCATGGGGCACATCGCACGAATCGTTCGCCGCCGCGGCGCCGGCTACGGCGCAGCAGGCGCGCGACAACAAGCGCTACGCTCCGTGGATCGATTTTCGACTGTTTATGGACGCGAGTTTTGCGCGCACTCACGTTTCGGCCCGCGGGGCCGTACGCATGGCGGATATGCGCTCGCGCACGGGGCTCGTGGCACGGGCGGCCGACGAACTCTACTCCGGATACGACTGGAGCGCGCTCGCGTCGCAACTCGATATGCTTGCGACACCAGCCGGCTTGCGCGCCATCGAGATTGCACGCGCGTCGCGGCCTGCATCCGGAATCGGCGGGATTCAGTTGCCCGCGGACCTCTCACCGGAAACACTGCGATGGTTACCGTGGTACGCGTTGCTGCACCGCGCGCACAGCATATGGTGGCCCGACGTGACCGCGAGTACTGCCGCCGTCCCCGCGATGGCCGCTGTCGATCCGTTCGGAGATGTCGCGCCGTTCGCGCCGGAGTTTTTCGGCGAGTCCACGGCGCTCCAAGGCGGCCTCGCCCGCCTCTGGCTCAAGTCCGCGCCGTCGAAGGCGGATATCGCGATATACACCAGCCGGACGAGCGCGTGGTTGAACGAGGTGGACAACCAGTTCGGCGTGAGTTCCGCCGAGACCGAAGGCGCGTTTGCCTCGGCCCTGAGCGCACTCGGTTACGCGTACGATTTCGTGCCGGCGCACCGCGTCGAAAAAGCGGGCTTCGCCGGATACCGAGTGTTAATTCTGCCTATGGCGCGCGCATTGAGCGACGCGGAGGTAGCGGCTATCCGATCGTTCGCGGCGGCGGGAGGGTGCGTCATTGCGGACATTGCGCCCGGTGCGTTCAACGAACACGGTGTGCCGCGCGAATCTCCGCCGCTGGCGGATACGTTTGGCATTCGCTATGCCAACGCATCCCGCGCCGCCCCGCCCGCGAACGCCTTGGCCGAGCTGAAAATCGACGGCCACAAAGTCAGCGGCGACTTCGCGGATGTCCGCGCGGACGAAGGCGTCGAACCCGCCGGCGCGCAGACCGGCGGGCTGGCGAATACAACACCCGTGTGGTTATTGCGCTCGGAGCAGCCGCTTTCGCTCCTGATAAATCATTCCGTCAACGCTCCGGCGCTCGACCGGGCGCGCGGCATGCTCGACGAAGTGCTGCGGTCCGCGGGCGCGACGCGCACAGTCGAATTCGAGTCGCGCAGGGGCAGAGTATTCCAGGGAGAACGCTTCGCCGCGGCGTATGGGAACGCAGCCCTGGTCGCCCTGCTCGCGAATCGCGACACCACAGACGAGTTGCAGAAGGTCAAGCTGAAATTCGACCGGTCTGCGCATGTATACGACCTGCGCGCCGGCATGAAGGTCCTGCGCCCCGCGAAAGTCGAGGCCGAACTCGTGCGCGGCGGCGCGGCGCTCTACTCCGCGCTTCCCTACGAAATCGTCTCGTGTACGCTAACTGCACCTCCATCGGTACAGGCCGGCGCGCGCGCGCCGCTGCACATCGCGCTCGACACGGGAAAAGCCACGCCCGGAGACCACCTGGTCCGGATCGATGTGTTCGCCGTGACCACGGAAACCCTCGTCCCCCTGCCGCACTACGGTCAGGAAATCGTCTGCGAGAAGGGCGAAGGCGACGCCTACGTTCCGTTCGCGCTGAACGATCCCGCAACGCGTTACCGCATTGTTGCGCGCGACCTGCTAACCGGCGTTTCCGGCGAGGCGCTCGTCAATCTGACTGTGGGCAGGCTTCACTGATCGTATGGTGTGCGGAATTCACCAACTGCATTATCTGCCGTGGCTGCGGTATTTCGACAAGATTGCGCGCTCCAACGTGTTCGTCGTGCTCGACAACATTCAGTACAACAAGAACGGCTGGCAAAACCGAAACAAGATCAAGGCCGCGAACGGCGCTCTGCTACTGACGGTCCCCGTCCACGCGCCGCTCGGTTGCACGCTGGACAATGTAACCGTTGACAACACGCAGCCGTGGCGGAAAAAGCACTGGTCCGCCATCGAACAGAATTACCGGCGCGCGCCCTATTTCGCCGATCACGCGCCGTTTCTGAATTCCACCTACAAACGCGAATGGTTATCCCTCAACGAACTGAATCGACACATGCTCGAATACTTCATTCACGTGCTTGGTATTCAAACGCGCGTCGTCTACGCAAGCGGAGTCGACGCGCCCGGAATCGCGACCGATCGGTTGATAAACCTCATTCGGGCCGTCGGCGCCGACTCGTACTACAGCGGCGCATACGCCATCGGCCAATACCTCGATACCGCGCGGCTCGAGTCCGAAAAAATTGCGCTCAAACTGCAAGACTGGCGGGCGCCGGTCTATCCGCAATTCCATGCTCCGTTCGTACCCGACTTGTCCATCGTCGATCTGCTCATGCATTGTGGCCCGAATTCTCTGGATGTCATCCTCGGAAAGGCCGGCGTGTGAACTATCGGGTCCGTCATAGCGCACCGTTCGTGGGCGAGGAAGAAATCGCGGCGGTCACGCGCGTGCTGCGCTCGGGACGGCTTGCTCAAGGGGCGGAAGTTGAATCGTTCGAGCAGGAATGCGCGGCGTTCGTCGGCAGGAGATATGCCGTCGCCGTCAGTAGCGGGACCGCGGCGCTGCATCTTGCCGTCGAAATACTGTGCCCGGGCGGACGCGTTGCGCTGCCGTCCTACGGCTGCGCATCGCTGATAAACGCCGTGCGCCTGGCGCACGCAGAGCCGGTATTGTGCGACATCGGACCCGACTTCAACATCGACGCAAAGACAATACCTGCGCAACGCAACGCAGTCATCGTCCCGCACCTGTTCGGCGCGCGCGCGGAGCTGCCCGGCGGTCAATGCGTAATTGAGGACATCGCCCAATCCATCGGCGGTCCCACGGGACGCGACGGCGTTGTTACCATCGTGTCGTTCTATGCCACGAAACTGATAACCACCGGCGAAGGCGGGATGCTGCTCACGGACGACGAGTCGATCGCGCGCGCGGTCCGCGATCTGCGCGACTACGATAATCGCGACGAGTTCCGCATACGCTTCAACTACAAACTCACGGAACTGCAGGCCGCCCTTGGCCGCGAGCAACTCAAGCGGTTGCCGGCGTTCATCGCGCGGCGAAGGGAGATTGCATTGGCGTACAACGATGCGTTCCGCCCATTGCCGCTCGTATTGCCCTCCGGAAGCAACCACATCCATTTTCGGTACGTCGTCAAAACGCCCGCGCGCGACGCGCTCGAAGCGCACCTGAACGTACACGGTATCGAAGCCAAGCGCCCCGTCTACAAGCCCGCGCACCACTACGTTTCGGCACATTGCCCCGCTTCCGAACGCGCCCACGCGGAAGCATTGTCGATTCCCGTGCATCTCGGGATGACGGACGACGACGTGCGGTTTGTCATCGAGGCCGTCACGGCGCACTTTCGCTAGGGATTGCGCAAAACGCGAACTCGAATTTCGCGGCACAGGCCATTACGATTAGTTCGCCGCGCGACTCGGCGCGGCGCAGGGTGGGCGGGGAATTCATGCTCGATCGACTTCACTACTGGCCGCGGACGTACATCCTCGCCGGATGCGTGTCGTTCATCGTTGCGGCGCTGCTAATGCCAATCGCCATTTACGTCCTCCGCCGATACGGCATTATCGATCACGTTTCCGAGAACAAAATTCACGAGCATCCTGTGCCGCGCGCGGGCGGAATCGTCATCTTCCTCGCGTTTGCGATTGGCGTGCTGCTGCCGAACTACCGCGACAATCCGATGAAAGGCGTGATGCTCGGGTCGGCGGTGTGCCTGCTGGTCGGCGCGATCGACGACTGGCGCGGCGGCGTGCCGGCCGTGCTGAAGTTTCTCACGCTTGTCGGTGTCACCTACATTATGTCGCGGTACGGCGTACTGCTCAGCACGTTCGGGATGTATTGGCTCGATCTCGCCCTCACGATTCTCTGGATCGTCGGCGTCACCAGCGCTTTCAACGGACTCGACAACATGGACGGCCTCGCCGGCGGCGTCTCGGCCATCGTCTCCACCATGTATCTGATCATCGCGCTGCAGGTCTTCTTCGTCGTGGGCACGGAGACCAGCCTGTCGTGGTTCGGGCTGCTTGCGTCGGGGCTGATCGGCGCAAACCTCGGCTTTCTCATCTACAACTTCAAGCCCGCGCGCATCTTCATGGGCGACGCGGGCAGTTTCTTTCTCGGATTTACGCTTGCCGCGCTTGGCGTCATGGGCGAATGGAGCGAAAACCGCATCGTTTCCGTTTCGATCCCCGTCTTGATTCTTGGTGTGCCGATCTTCGATTTCGCGTACATTCTCGTCGCGCGCATTATTCGCGGTGAGACCAAATCGATTCGGCAAATCATCGAGCATTGTGCGCCGGACCACTTATCGCACCGGCTGGTCTGGATTGGGTTCTCCCAGCGGAAGGCCGTAATGTTCATCTACCTGATTTCCATCGCGATGGGAATCAGCGGCGTCTTGCTCCGCAACAGCACCAGCTACGTCGATACGGTCCTTGCGTTCGCCCAGGGCCTCGCGATCGTCGTAATCGTCATCGTGCTGATGTCTACCGCCGCGCGTACGCACAAGGCCGCGATTGACGAGGAAGTAAACAGATTGGATACGGGGGAGAAATAGGGTGTCGAAACGCTCAGCCAGTTCCACGAACTACCTGATAACAGTTACTATTTGTGCTTGTGCTTGTGCTCGTGCTCGAGCTCGTGCTCGTGCTCGTAATCGTACTCGTAATCGTACTCGTAATCGTAATCGCCTTACTCACTCCGAACCACGCCTCGGACTGTGGCTAACCCCACCCTCGATATTGATCGCATTTCTGTTTAACGTGATGCTTGCCGCAAACGCACTCGCCGCAGGCGAGAAACCGGCCGGATCTCTGAACGTTCGCGATTTCGGCGCAATCGCAGACGCCACGAGCGACAACACCGCCGCGTTTCAGAAGGCGCTTGACGAAGCCGCGGGCCGGAAACTAAACGAAGTGTGCGTGCCCGAAGGCCGCTACAGTTTCACCGGCAGGCTCATCGTTCCAAAGGAAGTAACCCTGCGCGGCACATTCGACTACGCGCCGTCCCACGCCGGCATTCGCGACAAGTCGGATGAAAAGCCAGAGTATGGCTCGGTGCTGCTCGTGCGCGGCGACGCCGGAAACGACGCGTCGCCCGCCTTCATTACGCTTCAAACCAATTCGGTCGTACAAGGCCTTTGTGTCTTTTATCCCGATCAGAAGGAAGACACACCGGAGCCGGTGAAGTATCCATACACAATCGCAATGCGCGGCAACAATCCCGCCGTGATCGACTGCGAGTTGCTCAACCCCTACAACGGGATCGACGCCGGCCAGAACCAGCGCGCGCTTATACGCAACATACACGGCCAACCTATTCACATCGGCGTGTACGTAAACGATATCTACGACATTGGCCGCATCGAAAACGTCCACTGGAACCCGTGGTGGTCCATCAACACGCCGGTCTACAACTGGCAAATGGACCACGGCGTCGCGTTTCAGTTCGGCCGCACGGATTGGCATTACGTACTCAACACGTTCTGCTTCGGCTACCACATCGGCTACCACTTCACCGAAACCAAGAGCGGCGTCACCAACGGCAATTTCCTCGGCATCGGCGCGGACAACTGCCAGACCGCCGTCGTCGTCGAGAACAGCGCGCCCTTCGGTATCCTCATCACCAACGGCGAATTCGTTTCGTTCAATGGCCCCGACCCGACGATGGTGCGCGTCGAGAAATCGCACACCGGCGCCGTGCGCTTCGTCAATTGCGCGTTCTGGGGGCCGTGCAACCGCAACGCGGTTATCGACGGAAGGGGGACCGTGGGGTTCAGCGACTGCACGTTCGTGCAATGGGGTCACAAGGGCCAGGTCGTCAATTCGATTGAAGCGTTGGGCGGCTCACTGCTCGTGCGCGGTTGCGAATTCCGCGAGGACAAACCGCAGGTCTGGTTGAAGGAAGACGTCCAGCGCGCCGTTATCACCGACAACCTTATCCGCGGCGAAGCGCGTATCAAAAACGAATCGCGCGGCGCCGTTGTCATCGAGGACAACGCCGCCGCGCGATAAACCCTCTTGTGCCCGTTACTCTGACTTCCAGATGAGCGGCGCCGCAATGCCTTTGTTCTGCAGGTCCGGCATATCGGGATGCGCCTTGGCCTGGCCTTCCCGCAGGCGCGCGCGATAGTCGAAATCGAGAATGTTGTCGTTGCCGGCGTCACGCGTGGCCAGATACGCCGCGCGCATGCCCAACACGTAGTACGCCCTCTGCGGCATCGTCTCGCCTGTGCTCGTCAGCCATGCGCTTTCGTTCGGTGGGCTGATGATGCCTCGCGTGTTGTTCAGCGGCCCGACGCTCAAGAGAACAAACGCGTCATATTGCGGCGGCGGGAACAGGGTCTGGTCACCGACAAACGCCGGATTCCAGGCCGCGCCATTCCATGCGCCACCGCCGAGGCGGTGCATCCGCTCCACGTCCTTCTTGTAGTACGGGACGTAGACATACGGGCGCTTGCTCCCCGTCATCGACGGGAACGCAGTCAACAAGCTGCCCCCGGGGTACGGATCCGCGTTCGGCGCAATGTTCAGGAACCCCGTGTCGCCCAGCGGGATGAACTCCAGCATCTGCAACGTGCCGTCTTCGTTCGTGTCGTAGTTCTGACTGAAACGATCATAGGCGTCGCCGGAACTATTATATGCGTCAATGGCCACGTCAATGCCCGCCTCGAAAGTGTAAGGATGGTGATTGTAGGTCGCCGGGGCCGCGCTTTGCTGCGAAAAAAGCTGGTACCCGTAGCCTGGGGGGTAGGTTCCCTCTTCGGTAAAATACCCGTGAAGCGAGGTTGAAATCGCTCGCATGTCGGCGACAGCATCGGTAATTTTTGCTCGTTCCAGCACCCCGGGCAGCACCACCGCCGTGAGACCGGCCAGGATGGAAATGATGGCGATGACCGTCAGCAGTTCGATTAGCGTAAACCCCGCAGCGCGCACCGTTTTCATGAGGCACCTCTCCCGTTATCTCGAACGGCTCCAACGGGATGATACCATGCGATCTAGAGACCGTCAAATGACAGCTTGAAAATCGGCGTTTATCTCCGTACACTTTTTGCTCCCCAGGCTGCGCAAATTACGAAAATTGACACCCATGATCGCCCTCAATACAGCCCAACAAGATGCCGTCCTACGCGGCGATGGCCCAGCCCTCGTCCTGGCCGGCGCCGGGTCCGGGAAGACCCGTGTCATCGTCGAACGCATTGCGCATCTCGTCGCCGAAAAGGGGGTCGATGCGCGGAGCATTCTCGCGCTGACCTTCACGAACAAGGCCGCCGAAGAGATGCGCAACCGCGTCGCCTCCCGGCTCGGCGTGGAGAAGGTCGGCGCCTGGCTGGGGACCTTCCACAGTTTCGGGCTCTACATACTCCGCCGCGAGATCGACCGCCTGAATCGCTCGAAGCAGTTCACTATCTTCGACGACGCTGACCAACTGTCGCTTATGAAGAAGCTCATCCGCGATCTCGGCACACAGGCCGCGTCCATCTCGCCGCGCGACGCGCTTTCGTGGATCAGCCGGCACAAGCAGGACATCGCGACGCCCGATCTCGCCGCCGCCGCCAACCCCGGCGAAAACGCGCTACGTCTGCTTTGGACCCGCTACCACGACGCCCTCAGGTGCGCCAGTGCCGTCGACTTTGACGACCTGCTGGTCCTCACCGCGCAATTGTTCGATCAACACACGGACGTGCGGCACAAATACGCGGAACGCTACCGGTACGTGCTCATCGACGAGTACCAGGACACCAACCGCGCCCAGTATCTTCTTGCGCGCCACCTGTCGAGCGTTCACGGCAACATCTTCGTCGTCGGTGACGAAGACCAAAGCATCTATTCCTGGCGCGGGGCGAGCATCCGCAACATCCTCGATTTCGAAAAGGACTTTCAAGACTCCCGCACATTCCGCCTTGAACAGAATTACCGCAGCACCGCGCCCATACTCAAGGCCGCGAACGCCGTCGTGCGGAACAACATGTCCCGGCTCGGCAAGACGCTCTGGACCGCGAACGAAGGTGGAGACCCCGTCCGGTTTTACGAGGCCGCCGACGCCGAAGCCGAGGCGCAGTTTGTCGCCAACGACGTGGTCGAGAAGAAACTGTCGCCCGCGCAGGTAGCGGTGCTGTTCCGTACGAACGGCCAAGTCCGGCTTGTGGAAGAGGCGATGCGCCGCAAAGGCCTCGCGTACATCGTCGTGGGCGGCGTGAAGTTCTATGGCCGCAAGGAAATCAAAGACGTTCTCTCGTATCTTCGCCTGCTTGTCAATCCCGCGGACGACGTCTCGTTGCGCCGCGTGTTGAACGTTCCCGCGCGCGGCATCGGCGCTACCACACAGGAACTTGTCGAACAGTACGCCGCGTCCCGCGGGCAATCGCTGATCGAGGTGCTGCGCGAGACCGAACTCGACCAGTCCATTACGCCGCGCGCCCGCCAGTCTATCGCCGAGTTCGTTCACCTCATCGACGACCTGACGATCGAAGCCAAGTCCGCGTCAACGTCTGTCCTTCTCGATTTGCTCCTGTTGCGAACCAAGTACCGCGAATACCTGCAACAGGCCGATGAAAAGGACTACCGGACGCGCCTCGAAATGGTGGACGAATTCCGCGCCGCCTGCGCGCAATTCGACGCGAAAGGCGGCGGCGGGTTGCTCGCCTTCCTGCAGGAATTGTCGCTTGTGTCCGATGTCGATTCGTGGGACGCAAGCCTTCCCGCGGTCACGCTTATGACTTGCCACAGCGCGAAGGGCCTTGAGTTCGATCACGTCTACTTGGTAGGGTTGGAAGAGGGTCTGCTTCCGCACGCCAGTGCGCTCGAATCCGAAGAAGACATCGAGGAAGAGCGCCGGCTCTGCTACGTTGCAATGACCCGGGCGCGTGTCAGCCTGACCCTGTGCGCGGCAAAGTCCCGCGTCGTATTTGGGGACGGGTTCGGCGGGCGGGAAACCTCGCGGTTTGTCGCGGAAATTCCCCGCGATCAGCTTACGTTCATCGGTGGCGAGCAGCCACGGCAGAATTCCGGATCGATGCCTGCGTCCGCTGCGCCCGCGGCGCCGGGCGGGCTCAAGCTCGGCACGCGGGTCTGGCACGCCCAGTTTGGCAAGGGCACGGTCATGTATACTTCCGGCTCCGGCGCGAGACTGCGCGCGCGGATTCGGTTCGAGAGCGGGCGTTCGCGCGATTTCATGGTGGCCGCCGCCCCGCTCAAGGTGCTCGACGGAGACAAGAAAAAGTGACGCTTGAAGAATTGCGGGAGCGGATCGACGCGCTCGACGCAAAAATACTCGAATGCCTGAACGCGCGCGCGAAGTGCGCGATCGAGATCGCCGAAATCAAACGATCGAACAACCAGCAGTACTACGTCCCCGAGCGCGAAAAGTCTATCTACGACTCCGTCCGCGAGAAGAACCCGGGGCCGCTGCCCGATCCCGCTATCAAGGCAATCTACCGCGAAATCATCAGCGCCGTGCGCGCGCTGGAAAAGCCCGTCGACGTCGCGTTCCTCGGCCCGCGCGACACGTTCAGCCACATCGCGGCGCTGAAGGTCTTCGGCTCGCACGGCGCGTATCATCCTGTCGCAACCGTCGACGACGTGTTCACGGAAGTCGAGCGCAAACGCGTCGACTACGGGCTCGTGCCCGTCGAAACCTCCATGGGCGGTGGGTTGAGCGACACGCTCGATCGTTTCATCTCGTCCGACCTCACCATCGTTAACGAAGTCATGCTGCACATTCAGCAAAACCTGTTGTCCAACGGGCCGCTCGACGCTATCACGAAGGTGTACTCGAAGGCCCAGCCCTTTGCGCAATGCCGCGGCTGGTTGAAAGCGAACCTGCCGAACGCCGAACTTGTCGAAACTCCCAGTACCGCCGAAGCCGCGCGCATCGCCGCGTCTGAACCGGGCGCGGCCGCAATCGCCAGCGAACTCGCCGCCGAAACGTACAACATCGGCATCGTCGTGAAGGGCATCGAAGACAGCCCGAATAACTTCACACGCTTCTTTGTCGTCGGGCGGCACCTGGCGCGTCCAACGGGAAAGGACAAGACCGCGATTCTCTGCGCGATCATGGACCATCCCGGCGCGCTGTACGAATTGCTCACGCCGCTGGCAAAAGCCGGCGTCAACTTGACGCGCATCGAGTCGCGTCCCTCGCGCAAACGCGCGTGGGAATACGTGTTCTTCATCGACATGTTGGGACACTGCGAGGACCCTGCGTTGAAGGGCGCGCTCGACGAGGTCGCGAAACAGTGCAAGGAATTGAGGGTGCTTGGTTCGTTCCCCCTGGGCGAACTGGAAGGGTAGTTGCGAAGGCGTATCGAGGAGGCTGTAGTTCGTCATGAATAGGTTGGCCGTAGTATTGGTTGTTGCGATAGGGCTTGGCGCGGTCGCCGGTGTGTATTGGTTTCGGGCCAACCGCCTGACCGCCGCGGACATAGCGGAAATTGCCGAAGCGCAAAAGCGCGTCGAAGCGATCGACAGCGACACGGCGGCGCAGTCTGACGAACTCGATACGCCGTCAACCGAATCGACACCCACCGAGGCCCCTCCAGTCCGTCCCGCGGCCGAAAGCAACGAGCAACAAGCTGCGCCCGCGGAGCCGGCAGCCGCCGCGAAGGACGCGGACCTTCCACCGGTGATTACGGTGATCCCGAATGAGTCCATGCCAGCGAATACGCCCGAGAAGTTCACCGTGCTCTTCAAGACGACCAAGGGACCCTTCGCCGTCGAGGTCACGCGCGAATGGGCGCCAAACGGCGCGGACCGCCTTTACGAACTCGTCATGAAGAAGTTCTTCACCGACATGCGTGTCTTCCGCGTCGTTGACGGGTTCGTCGTGCAGTTCGGCATCCCCGGCGATCCAAACGAATCGGTCAAGTGGATGGACAGCAACATCCCCGACGATCCCGTGAAGCAGAAGAACGCCGAAGGTACGTTCACATTTGCCGCGGGCGGAATGCCGAACACGCGATCGACGCAGGTGTTCATTAACCTCGGCGACAATTCGGGCCAACTCGACCATCGCGGGTTCGCGCCCGTCGGCAAGGTCGTCTATGGAATGGACGCCGTGAAGTCGTTCAACTCCAAATACGGCGACGCGATAACGAATCTCCAGGACCGCATCATGGGAATGGGCAATGTATTCCTTGACCAACAATTCCCCGGACTGGACACGATCAAGCAGGCCGTCTTCGTGGAAACGATCGAGGACGCGGCGGCGGTGGAAGCGCGTAAACGCGCGGAGCGCCAGGCGGCGGATGACCCGGCCAAGACGCTCGCCTCCGAGACCGCTCCGGATGCGTTCAAGGTAAGGTTCGATTGCTCCATGGGCACTATCGTGGTCGAGTGCAACCGCGCATGGGCGCCCAACGGCGCGGACCGCTTCTATACCCTCGTAAAGAATGGATTCTACAACGACGCAAAATTCTTCCGCGTTGTGCCAAACTTCATCGCGCAGTTCGGTTTGCCCGCCGACCCCAAATTGCACGGCTCGTGGCTCGTGAGCCGAATTCCCGACGATCCGAAAAACATCAGCAATACCGAGGGTACAGTCGTGTTCGCGAAACCGGCGAACGTAACCAATGCGCGCTCGACCCAGATCTTCATCAATTTGAAAGATAATTCGGCGGAACTCGATGGGCAGTCCTTTACGCCGTTCGGCAGGGTTGTCGAGGGAATGGACGTCGTCAAGAAGATCAATTCCTCCTACGGCGAAACCCCCGAGCAGAGGCGCGTTCGCAGAGAAGGCAACGAGTATCTGAACGCGAACTTCCCCGACCTTGACGGCATCAAAACTGCCGTCATCGTCGAGGAATCGCCTAAGGAAGAACCGCCGGCGGCGGACACCTCGCCCTCGCCATCCGAGACGGCGCCCGCGTCGTCAGACGCCGCGCCCACCGCTGCGGAAACTGCGCCGCCGCCGGCCGAAGCAGCGCAACAGCCGGCGCAGGAGACACAGCCCGCGACGTCACAGGAAATCGCGCAACCGCCCGCCGACGCCGCGCCCGCGCCCTAGGCGATAATCTCGCGCGCGATGCGCGCGGGCTCGACGCCGGTCAGCCGCGCATCGAGCCCTTGGAACCGGTACGTAAACTTTTCGTGATCGAACCCGAGTTGGTGCAGCAACGTTGCGTGCAGGTCGCGCACGTGCATCCTGTCTTTCGCAACGTTGAATCCCATGTCGTCGCTCTCCCCGTAGACCGTTCCGGGTTTGAATCCGCCGCCGGCGAACCACATCGAAAACGCGTTCGGATGGTGGTCGCGCCCGTCGTCGCCGTCGCCCTGCACCATCGGCGTGCGGCCGAATTCGCCGCCCCAGATCACGATCGTCTCATCGAGTAACCCGCGCGCCTTCAAGTCTTTCACCAGCGCCGCGCACGCCTGGTCCGTGTCCTTGCAGTTCTTCTTGAGGTCGTTGCGCAGATTACCGTGCTGGTCCCATGCCTCGTGGAAGAGTTGCACGAAGCGCACCCCGCGCTCGATCAGCCGCCGTGCAAGCACACAGTTCTTCGCGAACGACGGTTCGTCCGGTTTCGCGCCATACATTTCGAGGATGTGCGCCGGTTCGTTCGAGATGTCCATCAGGTCCGGCGCGCTCGCCTGCATGCGAAACGCAAGTTCGAACGAATTAATGCGCGTCGCAATCTCGGGATCGCCGATCGTTTCGAGTTGTTTCCTGTTCAATTCGCTCACGACATCGAGCGTGTCGCGCTGCGCCGCGTCGTCGATGCCCGGCGGATTCGATAAATACAGCACCGGATCGCCTGTCGTGCGGAACAGCACCCCGTCGTGGACCGTCGGCAGGAAGCCGCTGCTCCACACGGCCGATCCGCCGCTGGGGCCCTTCGATCCCGAGCTGAACACGATGAACGCCGGCAAGTCTTTGTTTTCGCTGCCGAGCCCGTAACTCACCCACGAACCCATGCTGGGCCGCCCGAACTGCTGCGATCCCGTGCTCATCAGCACTTGGCCGGGCGCGTGATTGAACGCGTCCGTCGTCATGCTCTTCACGATCGTGATGTCGTCCACAATGCCGGCAAGGTGCGGCAGCAGTTCCGACACCCATGCGCCGCTCTGACCGTGCTGCGCGAAATTGAAGCGCGGTCCCAGCAGCCGCGAATTCGGATCGATGAACGCGGCGCGGTAGTTCTTCAACAATTCCGCGGGCGGCAGTGTGCCGTCAAATTTCGCGAGCTCGGGTTTGTAGTCGAGCAGTTCGAGGTGGCTCGGCGCGCCCGCCATGAACAGGTAGATGACGTGCTTCGCACGGGCCGGGAAATGCGGCGCCTGAATCGTCTGCGCCGCGGAAGCAGCGCCGCCGAGCAGTTGTCCCAACGCCGCCGCGCCGAGGCCCACGCCACACTGTTGCAGGAACCAACGCCGCGCGATCGTCGGGCCGTGTTGTCCCACGTATTGATTGTGGTTGCACATCGGCATAGCTAAGTGTCCTTTCGGCCTACTGCCGCGTAATCGCTTCTAACTCGTTACCAACTTTCCAGTTGGTAACGCAATCTTGAGAAGCTCCGCTTCGTATTTACTTCACTGCCGCGTAATCGCTTCGTCCAAATTCAGAATCACGCGCGCGGCAAGCGTCCACGCCGCGAGTTCCGCGTCGACGTCCCTGTTTGCATCGTCCGCAGCGAGAATCGCGCCCGGCGACAACTCGCCCGCGGCGATGCGCGCCTGCTGCTTGCTCAGAAACGTTTCGATCGCCGCGGCTTCGTCCGCGCCCGGCTCCCGCGAGACGCACCGTTGGAACGCATACGCGATACGCGATTGTGTCGTTGTACCGCCGTGCGCCAAGGTCTCGGTCGCCAATCCCCGCGCACACGCGACGTACAGTGGTTCGTTCAGCGTCGTCAACGCCTGTAACGGCGTATTGCTGCGCACGCGCCGCGTGCACGGCGCGTCGCCCACGGGCGTGTCGAACACCTGCAACGCGGGATACGGCACGCTCCGGAACCGGAACGTATACAGCGCGCGGCGGTATTGCCCCTCGCCCGTATCGATGTTCCAGGTCTTCGGCCCATAACTCGCCGGCGGTTGAAATAGATACTCCGGCGCGGGCGGATACACGCTGGGCCCGCCAACCCTCGGGTTCAACAGGCCGCTCGCGGTAAGCGCGGCATCGCGCACCGTCTCGCCTTCGAGCCGGTACCGCGCCCCGCGCGCCAGCAACTTGTTGTACGGGTCGCGCTCGTAGCCGCCGGGCGTGACCTTCGACGATTGCTTATACGTTGCGGACGAAACGATCAAACGATGCAGCCGCTTCACGTCCCATCCCGATTCCATAAACTCGACCGCCAGCCAATCCAACAATTCGGGATGCGTCGGCATGTCTCCCTGCGTCCCGAGATCGGAACTCGTCGCGACGATGCCCTGACCGAAATACTGCTGCCATACGCGGTTCACGAACGATCGCGCCGCGGTCGGCGAATCGCGCGCCACGAGCCACTTCGCAAAATCCAGCCGGTCCGGTTTCCCCTCCACGTGCAACGCATTCAGAAACGCCGGCACGCCCGGTTCGACGGCTTCCGCGGGTTTCAGGAAGTCGCCGCGTTCGAGCCGGTGCGTTGCGCGCGGCGTTTCGCGCTCCCCGAACACCAACTGCGTCGTTCCGCCCGGCGCGGACCGCAGCAGCGACTGAATGCGCACGTTCGCGTCCGCAAGTTCCGGCGCTGTCGCGCGCCACTGCGCGAACAACACCCGTTCCTGCTGCCCGCTGCGATGGTTCGCCGCCAACGCGGCCTCGACCCGCGCAGGCAGAATCTGGTTCGGAAGCGCGTCACTGTCGGTTACCGAAAAGCGGAACCGGCCAAGATTGTTGTTCTGGTTGTCGTCGCTGTTCCATCCGCCGTGCTGTTGGGCCGGTCGAAACGCGATCGCGTGGCCGGGCGGCACCTCGAGCGGTTTCGCGAGCGTAAAGATCGCGTAGTGCGGTTCGTTGCGGTGGAACGGATCGATGTCCGTGGTCCACGCGGTCTCTGCCTTGCCGTCAATCGCGAGTTCGATAGGGCCGGTAATGCGGTTTTCTTTGTCGCGTTTCGGAAATTCCGTGCCGAGCATTCGTTGGGGCGGGTTCACGTCCGCGATTGCCGAACCAATATCGACCTTCGTCCACTTGTCCCAATCGGCGATGGGAGTCCCTTCCGGCGCAATGCGCACTTCCATCTCGGACAGCGCGGCCGCACCATAGATCGACCGGCCCGGACCGCCGCGCGGCAGGTTGGGATCGGGCAACAACTCGAGCCGCACCGCGGTGATCCGCGACAGCGTCGTCTTGCCGAACATCTTGGGCTGGAACTGCGTCGGCGCGTAGCCCTGCGCGAGGTACGAACGGTCGCCCTGCTCGATGCACTTCTGCCCGCCCGCCGTTGTGTCGTCGAACTCGAGCGCGATGGGTTCCCACGCGGGCTGCGGCAGCGCCTTCACCTGCGCTTCCCACGCGGCCATGCGCTCACGCCAATCGGGGAGCGTGGCCTTCGCGCTGTCCTCGATGTCACGCACCTGCGCGAGAATCGATTCGCGCTCCTGCCGTTCCCCGGGCGACAGCACGGTCACGCACGCCTCGTGCTCGTTGTTCAGGAACGACATCATCCGGTAATACTCGGTCTGTGTCAGCGGATCGTACTTGTGCGAGTGGCATTGTCCGCATTGCACCGTTATTCCGAGCACCGCGCGCCCGATGATGTCCATCCGGTTGAACTGCGCTTCCATGCGGAACTGCTCGGGATCGATGCCGCCTTCCTCGTTGATCATGCTATTTCGCAGGAACCCCGTCGCGACGGTCTGGTCCTGCGTTGCATTCGGCAGCATGTCGCCGGCGATTTGCTCGATCACGAATTCGTCGTACGGCTTATTCTCGTTGAACGCATTGATCACCCAGTCGCGCCACGCCCACACGAACCGAGGCTTGTCCTTCTCGAAACCGTCGGAGTCGGCGTACTGCGCCGCGTCCATCCAATGGCGCGCCCACTTCTCGCCGTAATGCGGCGAGGCCAGCAGCTTTTCGACAAGATTGCCGTACCAGTTCTCGCCCGCGTCGGCCCGCGCCTGCGCAAGTTCGTCGAGCGTGGGAGGGAGGCCCGTGATGTCGAGGTACAGTCGGCGCACCAACGTCTCGCGGTCCGCAGCCGACGAAGGACGCATTCGCTCCTTTTCAAGCCGGGCGAGGATGAAGTTGTCGATCGGATTCGACGGCCACTCCAGATCGTTCGTCGCGGGGACGGTCGGACGAACCGGCGGCACGAACGCCCAATGCGCCGACCACTTCGCGCCGTCCGCGATCCATTGGCGAATCAGCGCAATGTGCTCGTCCGGAAGCGCCTCGCCGTGCTTGGACGGCGGCATGCGTTCTTCGGGATCGGCGCTCGTGATTCGGCGGATGACCCCGCTCTCGTCCGGTTTTCCGGGAACGATCGCCGCGCCGTTGTCCCGGGCCGCAATCGCTTCGTCCCGCACGTCCAACCGCAACTTCGCCTTACGCGCCGACTCATCCGGTCCATGGCATTGGAAGCACGCGCGGCTGAGGATGGGTTGGATATGCCGTTCGTACGACACCGGCTCGGCTGCCGCCATCGCGCCGGCGAATGCCACGGAGATTCCAAGTGCCGCAAATGATCCGGTTCGCATTGTGTGCCAAGACCTCGCAGGGCCGCATCGAACAGCCTGCCCACTAATCTAGAGATTGCGACCCGCGCGCGCAACCCCGTGGAAGCAGAATCGGCGGGCCGTTTCCGGCCCGCCGATGGAAGAGAACCAGCGCTTCAGTTAGCGCGAGTAGAAGCCGATTACGCCCGCTGTGTCCGCCTTGAACGGGATCGTCTCCGCGTTCGGCGTCGCGGTCATTTTGCCTTCGAAGGAGTTGGCGGCGCGCTCGAGGTATTCCGGCATGACTGTGGGCGGGTTCTCGACGCACGCGACGATTCCGGGAATCTTCCGGCTCGTATCGCGGACGGAAACCGCCATGCCCGACTTCACCTGAAACGACGGCTTGTCCACCTTCTTGCCGTCCACGCGGATGTGGCCGTGAACGACCAACTGGCGCGCGGCGGGAATCGTGTTCGCAAAGCCGAGCCGGTACACGATGCAGTCCAACCGCGACTCGAGCAGCATCAGCAGGTTTGTGCCGGTGACGCCGCCCATGCGCTGCGCGCGCTCGAAGGTGCGGCGCATCTGCCGTTCGAGCAGGCCGTAGTGCATCCGGATTTTCTGCTTGTCCAGGAGCTGCTGCCCGTATACGGACGATTTCTTGCGCATGCTCTGGCCGTGCTGACCGGGCGCAAAAGGCCGGCGCAACGACGGGCACTTCGGGCTGCCCCAGATGCACGAGCCCAGCCGGCGGCATAGTTTGTGTCTCGGACCACTGTACTTGGCCATAACCCTTTATAAATCCTTTGTTTGGGCAGTGTTCGCCCTATGCAATACTCACGTGTTTCGGCCCCTGCGGAAGCAAGAGTTCAACCCAACCCGGGGGCCGCCAAGTCCAATACCTTAGCCTATTTCCAACTCCCAAGTCAAACGCCGCGGCCATCGAAATTTGCGCCACAGCGTTGCAGCTACACTATCATGCGCTCTTGCGCATAGCCATGAGTACAACCATGATTCACATCGGCCAAATCGCACTCGACGGTTCTCCGCGGATTGCCGTGCCTTTTCGCGACGGCAACGACCCGGCGTCCATCGCACGCGCCGTCGAACTGGGCATGCACATCGCCGAACTGCGGATAGACCAATTCGCGAATCGCGGCGCGGACCACGTGCTGGACGAGATTGCGAAGTTCAAAGGCATTCCCGTTCTCGCGACGATCCGTTCCGCCGCCGAGGGCGGCAACTGGGCCGACAACGACGAGATACGCTTCGATCTATACAAACGAATACTCCCGCACGTGGATGCGGTTGACATCGAGCTCTCCTCCAAGGCCATCGTTTCAGACGTTGTTTCTGCCGCGCATGCGCACGGCAAGCCCGTCGTCCTGTCGTTCCACGACTTCGCGAAGACCCCGCCGCTCGATGCGCTGAACGCCATCGCGCGTGATGCGCGCGACGCCGGCGCGGACATCGCGAAGGTCGCGGCCATGTGCCATTCGCAAGACGACGTGCGCGCGCTGACGCGCTTCACGCTCGATAACGCGGAAGAAGGCGTGGTCGTCGTCGGCATGGGACCCATCGGAGTTGCGACGCGCGTGTTGTTTCCCGCGCTCGGATCGTTGTTTACGTTCGCCGCGTACGGCGAGGGTACCGCGCCCGGGCAGTTGCAGCTCGAGCAGATGGCAGAAATCTTCGCCGAGATCTATCCGAACTAACGCGCCCGTCGTTTGCTCACCTCGTTTCGTGCTCGTGCTCGTGCTCGTGCTCGTGCTCGTAATCGTGAACTCGATTCGTCGGCATTCCGCAGACAAGAAATCAAAGCGGAGCTTTTCAAGAGTGCGTTCCCAACTGGAAAGTTGGGAACGAGAATAAAAAATCCGGGAACGAGAAGATCGATTACGAGCACGAGCACGAGCACGAGCACGAGCGTGAGCATGAGCATGGGCACGATTACGAGCACGATTACGAGCACGAGCACGAGCACGACGAATACGATAATGCCGCGTGCTTATCGCGGGGTCTGCGTTTTGATTCCTCGCTGTCGTCATGCATTCACCTCCTCAAAGCGCGCTGCCGCTTTCGCCAACGCTGCGTGGTCCGGCATTCGCAACCCAGGGTCTACCTTCAGCAAATCCTCCGCATCGCGCCGCGCGGCATCGAGCAATCGCGCGTCGCGCACAAGATCGGCAACGCGGAGATCGCCGATGCCGGATTGCCGCACGCCCTGAAACTCGCCCGGTCCGCGCAGTTCGAGATCGGCTTCCGCGATCTCGAACCCGTTCGTCGTGGCGCACATGATCTCGACGCGTTTGCGCCCGTCGTCCGTTTTGGGCTTGCCCAGCAGAAAACAATGCGATATTTCGCTGCTGCGCCCGACGCGCCCGCGTAGTTGGTGCAATTGTGTCAAGCCGAATTGTGATGCATCTTCAATAATCATGGTTGTCGCGTTGGGACAGTCGATACCGACCTCGATCACGCTGGTGCTGACCAGCACGTCGAGTTCGCCGCGTTTGAACGCGTGCATGACGGCGTCCTTTTCGCGCGGCGCGAGCCGCCCGTGCATCAACGCGACGCGCAAGCCTGTCAGCGGTCCGTCCACCAGTTCGTCGAAATGTTTCGTCACGGCTTTCGCGTCGCGCGCACTCGATTCCTCGACCAGCGGGCAAACGATGTACGTCTGCAATCCCTTCGCCGCCTGTTTGCGCACGTAGTCGTACATGTCCGCAACTTTTGCAGGCGGAACACGGCGCGTCTTCACCGGCGTGCGGCCCGGCGGTAGTTCGTCTATTACGCTGATGTCCATGCCGCCGTAGACGGTAATGGCCAGTGTGCGCGGGATAGGCGTTGCGGTCATCTGCAAAATGTCCGGTTCGAGACCTTTTTCCGCGAGCGTGCTGCGCTGCATTACGCCGAAGCGATGCTGTTCGTCGATGATGGCCAGGCCCAATTTGTGAAATTGCGTGCTGCCCTGGATCAGTGCGTGCGTCCCGGCGACAACCTGCGCGCTGCCGTCCGCGATGCGGTCGCGCACGCCGCGCGCGTTCTCCGTCGAACCCGTCAGCACGGCGATTTCTATGCCGAGCGGCGCGAGGTAATCGCGCAGTGTGATCGCGTGTTGTTCCGCGAGGATTTCCGTCGGCGCCATGACGGCGGTTTGGTATCCGCCGTCCGCCGCGGCTGCGATGGCGTGCAGCGCCACGATTGTCTTGCCGCACCCGACGTCGCCCTGGAGCAATCGCACCATCGGACGCGCGGACGCCATGTCGCTTAGGATATCGTCGATCGATCGTAGTTGGGGTTTTGTCAGTGCGAACGGCAAGTTCTTGCGCAATGCGGCCAGGTGCGGGCCGTCAATGGTATGGATGTTTTTCTTGTGTTCGTGATAGCGGCGCGCGCGCGCGGAGAGCACGCCGAGCTGTATGCCGAGCAGTTCCTCGAACGCGAACCGGTTCCGCGCCGTTCGCGCGGCGTCGAGCTCATCGGGAAAATGAACAACGCGCATTGCGTCATTGGCGAGCGGGAATGTATGGCGTTCACGAATTGCCGCCGGCAAG
The DNA here is from genome assembly GCA_013359265.1 of Candidatus Hydrogenedentota bacterium. Lineage (NCBI taxonomy): Bacteria > Pseudomonadati > Candidatus Hydrogenedentota > Candidatus Hydrogenedentota bacterium. Next base: position 21,871 of record JABWCD010000015.1, on the reverse strand, counting down.
GTTTCCGGCAGCGGCTCCGTCAACGCATCAAGCGCTGTCCGCACCAGCCGCCGCAGCATCCGCTGCGTCACGCCTTCGGTCAATCGGTACACCGGCACAATTCGGCCCGTGTTCAGGAGATCGTCCTCATCGCCGGTCAACAGTTCGTAGTCCGGGTTCCGAAGCGCCGGGCCGTTCCACTTTCCAACGCTGCCGGTAAAGAATCCGCGGGCGCCCGGCTTGAACACTCTCGCGAGATACTCCTGCCCGAACCAAACCGCGCGCAACGTGCCGGTCTCGTCCTTCAGCGTCGCCTCCGCCAACGACAACCGCCGCCGCAATCGCACCACCTTCGACTTCACCACCTCCGCGAGGATTGTGACCGAGTCGCCTTCGCGCACGTCACTAACGGGCGTGATGTTGCGCCGATCCTCGTATGCCCGTGGAAAATGAAATAACAAGTCGCGCACGCTCCCGATGCCGAGCTGCGCCAACGCCTCCGCGCGCTTCTCGCCCACGCCGGTAAGCGACAGAATAGGATCGTCAAGTTTCATGGTTTGTCTTATTCACGCGATACCCGAATACGAACCGAAACCGCCCATACTATCGACAACCCCGCGGCGTCTGCACTTCAAGCGGCGCGCGGTGTTGCGCTCTCATTACATAGTCCATCGTGTTGCACTGCGACGAGGTACCCACGGAGGCTATTTGTCCGCAGATGGCGCAGATGGACGCAGACAGAAGATTTCGGTGTGGGTTGCGCGGGTGGAGAGCGGGGGCGAGATCCGGGAACGAGGGTGGTTCGGTTGACGAAATATGAAATTACTCGCGGAATTAGAAGTATTCATATTAACTCGTTACCAAATTTCCATTTGGTAACGCGCTCTTGAAAAGCTCTGCTTTGACCTAACTCGTTACCAAGTTTCCAGCTTCTAACGCGCCCAACGATGGCTCGGCTTCGAACGCCGTTTGAAAAGCTCCGAATAGCTTGCCTACGCACTCGTGCGCTGAATTCGTTGCGCCGACGAGCTACTTATCAGGAAGGTGACATTCGCAAACCATCCGCGATGACATCACGCTCGATAAGCAAATCGAGTACCTCGACATCGCCGCCGTGACGAGCTACGTCGATGCACCCGAACTTTGGCGCTACTGCCCGGCGCGATATGAATCGGTCTGCGATGGAAAACGATCCGCTGCCGGCCTGACGAAGGAAGAACAAAGCAGAGCTTTTCAAGAGTGCATTACCAACTGGAAAGTTGGTAACGAGTTAACCAACGAAGAACAAAGCAGAGCTTTTCAAGAGTGCATTACCAACTGGAAAGTTGGTAACGAGTTAGGCAACGAAGAACAAAGCAGAGCTTTTCAAGAGTGCGTTACCAACTGGAAAGTTGGTAACGAGTTAAGAGTGCGTTAACGAAGAACAAAGCAGAGCTTTTCAAGAGTGCGTTACCGACTGGGAAGTTGGTAACGAGTTAACCATGTCTCAGGTTGGACATTAACGAGTTAACGAGTTCGTTGGCGGGAAGATAAGTGCTTTGGGAGTGCAACGCCGTGGGCTATGTGGCGGAGGGTATAGGCGTGAGCATGGACAGGATGGACGGTATGGACGCGATGGACCAGAAGGAGCCGGAGGTGCGGCGGACGGCATTGGGGTCGCCGTGTTCGCCGGTTTGGGATGAGGGGCATGTGGCGTTGGTGGAGGCCACCGAAGTGCGCCTGGGCAAACGCATTTGCGGGGCGCGGACGTTTTCGGGAAACCCGTGTACGCTCGAGCCGAACCATGCCAATGGCCGATGCAAGTTTCATGGCGGGTTCGATTTGACCGGGGCGCAGCCGGGAAACCGAAACGCGGTGGTGCACGGGTTGTATTCTCGCGCGATTCAGACGTGTGGGGAGCATTGTCCGTTGTGGAAGTCGTGCCCGTGTGCGGGGCCGGACGTGGCGAAGCTGGACCCGAAGGAGCGGCCGCGGTGTCCGTACGAGGTGGCGGCGTTCAACACGGCCGAGACGGACGTGCGGGCGCAACTGGCGGCGAAGCGCGCGCAGGCGTTGCCGGCCGGCGAGGAGGCGCAGCCGCTGGACCAGCACGTTGCCGCGGAGATTGCGATGGTACGCGTGGTGTTCATGCGGGCGGCCGCGGCGTTGGCGGCGGGGCCGGTCGTGGACGCGACCATCGTGACGGGGGAGAAGCGTGGGATGACAACGACGAAGCCGAGCGCGTATCTGCAGGCGTTTTTGCGGGTGTCGAGCGAGCACCGGCGGTATGTGCAGTTGTACCGGTTGACGGAGTGCGCATCGGCGCCGGACGCGGTGTTGCAGGAGCAGGACCGGCGCGCGCGGTTGGACACGTCGCTGTTGGCGGAGGACCTTGCGGGGTTGGAGCGCGAGGCGCCGGTGGTCGAGGGGCGCGCGTGGATGTACGTGCGCGCCGCGAACAAGCACGCGCGCGCGGGGCACCACGACGACGCGAAGAATGCGTTTAACCGCGCGGCGTTTTTGTCGCCGCGGGTGGCCGAGCGCGCGCGGGACGCGACGTCGCAAGATTACATGTCGCTGCTGGATCGGATACTGCCGCCGAGGAACCGTGCCGCGATGTCGGCCGAGATAGTTGGGGTGCCGTCGCGGGCGGATGATTCGTGACACGGGAAGATAGAAGAATCGATTACGATTACGATTACGAAGCACAAGCACGAAGCACGAGCACGAGCACGGGGATGAGCGGGATCGCGGGTGGATAGTTCGTGAGGGTGGAGTGAGGCGCAGAGAGTTCAAAGCGGAGCTTTTCAAGAGCGCGTTAACGCGGGACTGCGAGCGGGTAACTCCGCATCTTTTCGTGCTCGTGCGCGTGCTCGTCATCGTAATCGTAGCGCGAGAACTCGAACTACAAACCACGATTACGACGATGAGCACGAGCACGAGCACGAGGGAAGAGTGGCGCGCGGGAAGATCGAAGCGGATCTTTTCACGAGTGCGTTAACCGATTGGCGGCTGGTAGTCGTGCGAAGAAAAGCGCCGCTATCGGGGCGCACTCCAAGGCGCTACGCGCGGGCTTTCGATGTCGGCTTATTGTGTGGCCGTGACAGTGGCGTCGCAGAGGTGCGGGCGGATGATTGGTGACGGGGGCGGATGGAGGAATCGACTGCGAGTACGATCACGAGCACGAAGCACGAGCACGAGCGGGATCGCGGGTGGATAGATCGTGAGGGTGGAGTGAGGCGCAGAGAGTCCAAAGCGGAGCTTTTCAAGAGCGCGTTACGAAATGGAAATTTCGTAACGAGTGGGAAAGATTGCGGTTCCCAGTTCGTAGTTCCGCGTGTACGCGGTCCGTGGCGCGCTGAGAATTGCGGCACTTCCGAATGCTTTGCTGGTACAATATCGTTGGAACGAGACTTCGGTGGAAGGAACTCCCCCCGAGGAGGGTAGTACATTGCGCGCAGTCACGGCGCAACGGTTCGCGCGATGGCTGTTTGCACTGGCCGTGACGCTCCTTGTCGTCATTGCGGCTCCGTTCGCAATCCGCGCAATGCTTCGCGCGCGCGCAAATGCCGAGTGCGAACATACACTCCGGCAAATCCATGCCGCACTGAAAAACTACATGCAACACGACTACGATGGCCGGTATCCACCCTTGTCTCGGGATCCGGGGCGATTGATGTTTGAACCGAACCTTATTCTAACAGCCACTCTCAAAATTGAAAGCGATTCTCGGCTCGACGACACCCAATACTGGTATCTCGGCTGGATGATTCCGAACGAACGCAGCGGCTTGGAGTGGATCGAACAGTATCGTGCGCACGCACCGAATGTAGACGCGATACCGGAGCAAAAAGGCGTCTGGCCGGATGTTGAAGATGACCTCGCGGCTCGACAACGGGAATTAGAGGTAGCGTGGCTTAAGACCCATCCCGATGGCAAACCTCGCCCGAATGTCAAAGACTCCTGGCCTGTTGCCCACCCCTTCTGGGAAGAACGTCGCTTCTACTGTCCGGTCCGCGATGGAATGGAACGCTTTCTAATAACTGAAATTGGAAATCCCGACCCTTCTTCACATTTGCTGTCGTTATTGCCGATCGTAATAGAACGCCCCGAACGCCACCGCGATGGCGGGCATGTGCTGTATATGGATGGCCACGTCGAGTTCGTGCCCTACCCCGGCAAGTTCCCAATGACACCCGCCTTCATCGAAGGCCTGCGCTCATTGGATGCGTTGGAGAGACAACCATGATGAAGAATTCATTTGCCGGTGTGGTCTTGGTTCTTTGCGGAATCTCGCTGGCATCGGTTGCTGTAGCGGATGAAGAACAAATCAGCTTCGTGCCGGAAGTGGAACTTGAGGGCGGGTATGCGGAGATACTGTATCTTGGACAAATCCAAGGCGCGATTCTGCCCAAAGACGACGCAGACACGCGTGAACTCATGCGTTGGTTGCCGGAAAATTTCCTTGAAACGGCGCGACGGTTTATAAGACTACAGTACCTTCCGGACCTTCAATACGTCGAACAAAACCTCATACTGTCGCGAGTTCCAGGTTCGGATCTTCCCAATTATTCCGGCCAAGATTGTGCGTACTTATCTTTCACAGCCGACGGGCGGAATTTGCTCCTGGCCACAACATATGGCGGACGCCCGCTTATCGGTATATCTTTCAATCTTACACAAGCCGAGCGCCAGCCATTCGAATCCAACGCGGTACAAGCAGTGGTTAAGCGCCTTCTCGATAAATACCTCATCGATGACCCCAGCGCGCCATTCACTCCGAAGGCGTCCAAAAAAATGAAGCGTGGCATTGTGTTGCTCAATGCGTTTGACGGGAAAGTGGGTGGCCCTGGACCGATCAATTATCGACAAACCATGCTTGCTATGTTTTCCGACGCCGGGCTCAGCATGACCTTCTGGAGCGACCGGTTCACAGAGGCTGGATACATCGACGTTCCACCGAAATGGGACCCTCCGCCTGACAAGTACTTTGATCACTTCTTAAAACCACGAGAAGAGGCCGACGAGTCTGTCCAACCCGACCCGCTTGGGGTGCCCGATGCGACGGGGCGTTATCCAAATCCCCACCCGCAGCCTCCACCGAACACGAGGGTCGATAGCAGAATAGATCCGCGAATGGCGCCAAAGAAGTCGAAAGGTAGCCCGAACACGTAAATGGTACGGTAGGGCAAGTAATGGTATTTTCGATTACCATTGAGGTGGCAATTTAGTGAAGAAAGCGCGTCCAATTCCACCAATACATCCTGGAGAAATCCTCCAGGCGGAATTTCTCGAACCATTGGCGGTGAGCCAATATCGCCTGGCGCGCGATATGAATGTGTCGCCACGCCGAATTAACGAGATTGTCCATGGAAAGCGCGCCATCACTGCGGACACCGCGCTTCGGCTAGCGCGCTATTTCGGTACGACCGATCGGTTCTGGCTGAATCTGCAAGTTCATTATGATCTCGAATCGCAGCGTAGAAAGCTTGGCGCGAGGCTAAACCGAGAAGTGGTGGTGCGTGGGACTGCTGCGTCGTCCCGTTGACGGTCTCACACGGTCCTTCACTTGGTGCGGATTGGCATTTCACGGCAATCCGCTATAATGGTGTAGAGGTACTTAGCAATGACTATCACGATTCCAGATATTGCCGCGGAAGCGCTTCACGTCGCCCCCGATGCGGTAACCGACGAAGTGCGAATGGTCCTGGCCGTTAAGCTCTTTGAAATGGGCCGCATGTCATCAGGGCTTGCCACCGAGCTCGCCGGTGTGCCAAAGCCGGTCTTTTTGCAGCGGCTGGGCGAGTACGGTGTGAGCGTGTTCGACATCACTGAGGAAGAGTTGAAGGCGGAGGCGAAGGCATTTGAGTGACGCTCTTTGTGACACGGCAGTCATTCGTTACCTTCATTAAATTCGCCTTATCTAATTCTCGTTTATACTTGGGTTGTATGAGTCGTACTGAAGTTTATGTCAGCGGAGTTTCATCACAATGAGCACTGTCACTCTATCCATACCAGATGAGACAGCCGAGGCGCTTCGCGTCGCGCCAGAGGCCGTTGGTGACGAATTGCGCATTCTCGCAGCCATGAAGCTATTCGAAATGGGTCGATTGTCCTCCGGCAAAGCTGCTGCTTTGGCGGGCATCCCGCGCACGGTGTTCTTAATGAAGCTGGGCGAGTACGGCGTAGACGCGTTCGATTTATCGCTCGAAGATCTCGAAAAAGAGGCCCGGCTTGGCCCATCTGATTTGTGATACCTCGCCGATCCAGTATCTGCATCTCGCTGGTCTGCTGAATCTTTTGCCGGAATTGGCCGCGCGCGTTTCGATTCCAAGATCTGTCGCGCGCGAGCTTGATATTGGGCGGACATTAGGCGTCAATTTGCCAGACATGTCGCGGATGCCTTGGTTGACTGTCAGCGAACCGCAGCACAGGCACCAAGAACTTTGTGATTCCGATCTCGGACCTGGAGAGTTAGACGTTCTTTCACTCGCGCTTGAGCGATCGAATTCGATTGCAGTCCTTGATGACAAGGCAGCGCGTAAAATGGCGGAGTCGCTTCAGCTCCCATTTATGGGTACCCTCGGTGTTCTTCGAGAAGCCAAAGCGCAAGGGCGATTAGTGACCGTCCGGCCAATTATGGATAAGCTTCGATCGGTTGGGTTCTATCTATCGGATAAGACGTATTCTTCGATACTGACGGCAACGGGCGAAATAGATCCCAGTTAATAGCGCAAACTATCGGAGATTTCGTGGTGCACAGTCCATTACCTTTAGCTTCCGTTCGTACCCGCCTTGCCGATTCCGGGTGCGATGCGTTTCTCAGTTTTGCGCCGGCGACGAACCAGTGGTTGTCGGGGTTTCGGGGGTCTACGTCGGCGATCATTGTGACGCAGTCCGACGCGATCTTTCTGAACGACTTTCGCTACACGGAGCAGGCGGCGACCCAGGTGACGGGGTTCACGCTGCAGGAAGTTCCCGGCAACATCCAGGTGCGGGCGGGGGAGAAGCTGGCGGCGCTTGGCGCCGAGAGCGCCGCGTTCGAGCCGGGGTATATGACGGTGGCTGAACTGGACTATGTGAAGTCGGCGTATTCCGGCCAGCTCCGGGCTGTCCCGGACATCATCGGTCCGCTGCGTATGGTGAAGTCGAAGGAGGAGATTGACACGATTCGGGCGGCGGGACAGTTGGCGGAAGGTGTCCTGGCGGACATGATTGAGGACTTGAAGCCGGGAATTACCGAGCGCGAGCTGGCCGCGGAGTTCGAGTACGAGTTCAAGGCGCGGGGGGCGTCCGGGGCGTCGTTCGACACGATTGCCGCGTTCGGGCCGAAGAGTTCGTTGCCGCACGCCCAGCCGGGGGATAAACCCTTGGAACGGGGCGACATCGTGCTGCTTGACTTCGGGTGCAAGTTCGACGGGTACTGTTCTGATTTGACTCGTACTTTTGCCTTCGGTACGATCCCCGGCGCTTGGTTTGAGGAGATTTACCAGCTCACGCTGACCGCGCAACGCCGCGCGCTCGAGGCCGTCGGGCCCGGGAAACCCTGCCGTGAAGTCGACGCCGTCGCGCGCGACATCATCGCGCAAGGGGGCCATGGCAAACACTTTGGCCATGGTTTGGGTCACGGTGTCGGGATTGAAATCCACGAGTCCCCGCGCCTTAACCCTGAGTCGACGGCTGTGCTTGCGCCAGGCATGGTGGTGACGGTCGAGCCGGGCATCTACATTCCCGGGCAGGGGGGAGTGCGCATCGAGGACCTCGTGGTGGTGACCGAGGACGGGTGCGAAAACCTGAGCAGGGCGCCAAAGGAACTGAGGATTCTGGGAACATGATTTCGACCGCGGACTTTCGCAACGGTCTGGTCGTCAACCTTGATGGCCAGTTGATGGAAATTGTCGAGTTTCAGCACGTCAAACCGGGCAAGGGCGGCGCGTTCGTGCGCACCCGGTTTAAGAATGTCTTGACCGGCCGCATTATCGAAAAGACGTTCCGGTCCGGGGAAAAGATGGAAGATGTGCGGCTCGAGGAATCCGGGTGGCAGTACCTCTACCACGACGGCGACCTTTATCACTTCATGGATCCCGAGTCGTACGAACAGATTCCCGTCGGCGAGGCCACGGTCGGCGACAACGCGAAATGGTTCAAGGAAAACATGATGATCAACCTCGTGTTTCACGACGGGAAGGTCATCATGGTCAAGGTGCCGATCGCGGTCACGCTGAAGATCACGAAGTGCGACCCCGGCATCCAGGGCGACCGTGCGACCGGCGGGACCAAGCCGGCCACGCTTGAAACGGGCGCAGTCGTTCAAGTACCCCTATTCATCGGCGAAGGCGAGGTCATCAAAGTGGATACCCGCACCGCCCAATACATCGAACGCGCCTAGCCGCGCAGTAGTCCCTCGGGAGGGCTGCGAGTTGGAACTCGATAAACTCCGCGAGCTGATCGGAATTTTTGAATCGTCCGGTCTCTCCGAAATAGAAATTGAAGAAGAGGGCCGTCGGATTCGCCTCACCAAGGCGGCCCCGCACGTCGTCGCCCCACCGCAACTTATCGCGCACATGCCGTCTGCGGCGCCCATCGCGGTGTCCGCGCCAGTCGCGCAGGCGCCTTCCGGCCCTGCCGCGCCGCCGGTCCAGGACGCCGAACCCGAGCAGGACGAAGGGATCGTCATCATCGAATCGCCCATGGTCGGCGTGTTTTACGCCTCGCCCAGCCCCGGCGATCCGCCTTTTGTAAAGCCCGGCGACACCGTCGAGGAAAATCAGACGGTGTGCATCGTCGAGGCGATGAAGCTGATGAACGAGGTCGCGGCGAAGTTTAAGTGCACGATTGTGAATGTGCTGGTCGAGAACGGGGAACCGGTGGAGTACAACCAGCCGTTGTTTGCGGTGAAGCCGGTGGAATGATGCGAATGATGAAACTACTCACGTCCAACTTTCAGACGCCAAACGAGATTTCGTGCTCGTGCTCCTGCTCGTCCCTCGTAATCGAACTCGATACTCGAATTTGCGCGCGCGACCAGTGACTCCCCAATTTGATCACGAGAAGCTCGATGTCTACAAGGCAAGCTTAGAGTTCGTCCGCTTTGTCAACGAGCTTGAGAAGTCGATACCTCCGGCCCATCGAAATGCTCGCGACCAGTTGATTCGCGCGAGTCAATCGATCCCGCTGAACATTGCTGAGGGCAACGGCAAACGGTTTGCCGCGGAGCGCCGCCGGTTCCTCGAAATAGCACGCGGCTCCGCAATGGAGTGCGCGGCCATTTTGGATGTGCTCGTCACAGTAAGTGCATGCGACAGAAGTCAGATTGCGCCGGGAAAAGACTTTTTGCTGCGAATAGTCGCGATGCTTTCTAAAATGACTGAACCTCGCGAATCGGTCGCACGCGAAGATGGCGAATCGTACGGCGAGGATTCGAGTATCGAGTACGATGACGAGCAGGAGCACGAGCACGTCTAGGCAAGTTGCAGCGAATTGGTGCGTATGACGTCTAATTGCGAGAAGAAATGTTCCGCCGAATACTCATAGCCAACCGCGGCGAAATCGCCGTTCGGGTGATTCGCGCGTGCCGCGAGATGGGAATTTCGTCCATTGCCGTCTACTCGCAGGCGGACGCGGAATGCCTTCACGCGTCTCTCGCCGACGAGAGCATTTGCATCGGGCCGCCAAGCGCGGCGGAAAGTTATCTTCTCATTCCCGCGATCATCACCGCCGCCGAAATCTGCGACGCGCACGCGATTCATCCCGGCTACGGGTTTCTCTCGGAGAACCCGAAGTTCGCCGCGATGTGCCGGGAATGCAACATTGGATTTATCGGCCCGAGTCCGGAGGCCATCTCGCTCAGCGGCGATAAAGCCGCGTGCCGCTCGAAGGTGAAGGCGGCGGGCGTTCCGGTGGTCCCCGGCAGCGAAGGCATCATCAAGAACGCGGGCGAAGCCATGACGATCGCGAAGCAGATCGGCTTTCCCGTGCTGGTGAAGGCCGCGTCCGGCGGCGGCGGCAAAGGGATGCGCATCGCGCACAACGATGTCGCCCTGCAAAAGGCGGTGTCGATGGCGGCCGTCGAAGCACAGGCCGCGTTCGGCGATGACGGCGTATACATCGAAAAGTTCTTGGAGAACGCGCGCCACGTCGAAATACAGGTCCTTGCCGACGAGCATGGCCGAATCGTTACGCTTGGCGAGCGCGAGTGCACTATCCAGCGCAGGCACCAAAAGCTGATCGAAGAGACGCCGTCACCGCGCCTGACGAACTCGATGCGCGCGAAAATGTCGAAGGCCGCGTACCGCGCCGCGAAGTCGATGGGTTACTCGAATGCGGGAACCGCCGAATTCCTCGTCTCGCAGGACGGCTCCTTTTACTTCATCGAATTCAACGCGCGCATCCAGGTCGAACATCCCGTAACGGAAGAAGTCACGGGCATCGATCTCGTGAAGGAACAGATTCACATTGCCGCGGGCGAGCCCCTGCGCGTCACGTCTCCGCGCTTCCAGGGCCACGCCATCGAGGCGCGCGTGTATGCCGAAGACCCGGACGCCAACTTCGCGCCCAGTCCCGGCACGATCGCGAAATGCCACATCCCCGGCGGGCCTGGAATCCGCGTGGACAGCCACATCTTTCCCGGGTACACGGTTCCGCGCTATTATGATTCGCTTTTGGCGAAGGTGATCGCGCACGGGAACGATCGCGAGGAGGCCATCCACCGGCTCGCGGGAGCGCTGCAGGAGTTTACGGTGGTTGGCGTCAAAACGACGGCGCAACTCTGCGCGAAGATCCTGTTGAGCGACCGGTTCCGCCGCGGCGATTTGTCGCCGGAATTGATCGACCAGTTCGTTACGAAACCGAAGTAACCGCGGCGCGCGCCGCGAAGGGCTGCAATCATGCGCATCGTACAACGTGTGTTTTTGTATCTGATCTCAATCGCTATGATTGCGGCAGGCGCGGCGGTCGCGGCGTTGCCGTTTAACCAGCAGATGGGCGAGTACGCCGCAACGCTTCCCGAAAGGTGGATGGCCTGTCTCTTGATTGGGTGCACGGCCGCCGCGCTCGGAATCGTTACGCTGCTTCCGTTCGATCTGTTTCGCCGCAAGGGCCGCGGCATATCGTTCGCGGGTCCGACGGGCACGGTATCGATCCAAATCGATCCGTTCGAAGTCTCGCTCCGCAAAACGATCGCGAAGTTGCCGATGGTCAAGCGGGTATCCGTCGAGGTCACGCCGAAGGACAACAACCGCAAGGTGGGCATCGTGGCCGCCGTCTCGCTCAAGAAACCGGCGGACAGCAGCACGCGTGAGACCGCCGAGCGCCTGCGCGAGTTCATTGAAAAGGTGTCCCGGCAGATTCTGGGCGCCGACGAGGTCATGACCGTCGACGTAAGCATCCAGGATGTACTCATCGATCCGACGCAGACCGCGGAATCGTTGAACGGCATATTCGCCGCCGCGGAAAAGACCGTCGCCCCGGTCGAGCGTACGGTTACACCGGCCGCCGCGGCGGTCCCGGTCGCCGCGGGCACACTCGCTGCGGCTTCGACTGCCTACGAAGGGGAAGACGCGGAAGCAGACGAAGACGAATATGCCGCCGCGCCGGCCCAGCCCGATCCGGAGGCGGGCGTGACTCATTCGTCCGATTTGCTCACCTACGAAGAAGCGCAGGAACTCGAACACGCGCGGGCATCGAGTGTGGACACCGCGCACGACGTTGCACCAGTCGGAGATGACACGCCGGGCGAAACGTCGTTCCAGTCACTCGCCGTAGAAACCGGTGAAACCCAAGACGACGAGCCGAAGCCAAACACCATCGCATCGCCATAACGATACGATCGCAATGGGTGGCGCGAGGATCCGTCCGAGCCGCGTATTTGGAGAACCGCCCCGCGTTCGCCACCCTGACATAGCTGTACGCGCGCTATACCGAGGAAGGAGACGTCATGCGCCTGGGAACGGTCACCTACAACATGGGCAAGGACATGGACCTGCCCACGCTTATCGACTTTTGCCAGAAGACGGGGCTTGAGGGCGTCGAACTCCGTACCACGCACAAGCACGGCGTTGAACTCGAACTCACGCCGCAACAGCGCGCCGAGGTGCGCAAGCGATTCGAGGATTCCCCGGTCACGATCGCCGGCCTCGGATCGACGTACGAGTTTCACAGCGCCGATCCCGCGGTTGTGAAGCAAAATATCGAGGGCGCGATCCAATACGCCCAGTTGGCCGCGGACCTCGGCACGAATGGAATCAAGGTCCGTCCGAACGGCCTGCCCGAGGGCGTGCCCGTCGAGAAGACGCTTGAACAGATCGGTAAGGCGGCGCGCCAGGTTGCCGTATTCTCGGAGGGGATCGGCGTCAAGGTCCGGATCGAGGTCCACGGCAAAGGCACCAGCGATCCCAGGAACATGCGGGCGATCCTCGATCACGCCGACCATCCATACGTGGTCGCGTGCTGGAACTCGAACGGCACGGATATGGACGAGAACAAGTCGATCGCCGCCAACTTCGATTTGTTGAAAGACGCGATTGAGCACGTCCATATCAACGAAATCGGCGTGTATCAGTATCCGTGGCAGGACCTTTTCAATCGCCTCAAGGCGATGGACTACAGGGGCTGGTGCCTGGCGGAGATAGCGTACAATTCGGAACCTGAACGGTTCATGAAGTTCTACCGCACGTTATTCGATCTTTACACCGGAAACTACGCGTACCCGCGGCCATAGGATCGGTTTCCGCCGGCGTGCTTCTGGGCGGAATTCGCGCTCGTTCTTGTCCTCGTTGATCGAGTATTGACTTCCGATTACGACTGCCGAGCACGAGCACGAATGGCCACATTGGAATTGATATTGCGTTGAACCCACTCCGGAAACCCGATACCCAAAATGGAAAAGGGGCCGCGTCTCACGACGCAGCCCCTCGTAAAACAGTCCTGTGTACGTTCCTAACGCCACGGGCCTGAACGGTTCTCCTCGTTGAGATTCCCCAGATCGCAGACATGCAGGGCATGTCCAACCATGGCGTAGGAACCCGTACTCGGACTACACATAAGCTGGACCACCTCCTTCCCGGCGCCGCCGCGCATCCCGGCCGTCCACCACCGAACGCCTTCGTCGCCACGAGCCTTAAGCACATTCCGATTTTAACACATCGTCATGCGCATTCAAGGAAACATTTGATGGAACTGGTTTCTTCCAGGCAAGTATCCCTCGCGACCGCGCCAATTTGCATCCCGTCGTTCCGGTCCCTTTGGTTTTTTGGCATCGGGTCCGGCGATTGCGGGCGCGCACCGATTACTGGCGCGCACCGATCGCGGGCAGAGCGGCCAACGGTCCGGCTACATTTCTTCCATTCGCCGGTCTTTGCGAATCCCTTCGCGCGCGAGCAACTCCTGCGCCTCGGCGAGCTTCGCGGGCGGCACGTCGTCCGTCCGGTGCGCGACATACTTTGCCGGCGTACCGGCCCACACCTCGTACGGCCCGACGTCTTTTGTCACGATGCTGCCCACGCCGATCACGGCGCCTTCGCCAATCGTCACGCCGTAATTGATGTACGCCCGGCTGCCGATCCAGCAGTTCGGCCCGATGATGGTCGGCTTGATGATGAACGGCGTGAACCGCCAATGCTCTTTCGTACCGTAGATGAGGTGCGTGCCGTCGCGAATGATGACGCCCTCGGCCAGTCCGGTGTTTTCGCCGATCTCGACGTACTGCCCGCACTCGATAATCACGTTCCAGCTCACCATCGCGCGGTCCTTGAACACGATGCGTCCCTCGCCGCGCGTGCGGAACACGCAGTGGTCGCGAATGTGCACGTAGTCGCCGAGCTCGACGTTGCCGTCTACTTCGATGTCGCCGCCGTACAGGCGGACTTTCTTCCCTACCTTCGAAAACTTCCGCCGATTGATGAAGGTGTAGTACTTCCGCATCAGCTTGTTCATCAGGACCGATCTCCTCCGTCCGCCGTTAGTGTAGGTCCCTCACGTCCTTTTCATTCCCCGCGGTACACACACCGCGCCGTGCACGTCTCCGCCACGGTCACCGATCCCAATTCGCACGAGCGCGGCGCGAGACAATTCCATATCCACCGCGCCACTTGTTCCGACGTGGCGTTCTCCAACCCAGCAATCTCGTTCAGACACCGCCGATCGAGCGCATCATAGACCGCGCGCAGGTGTGGCTCCAACTCGTTCAATCGATTTGCCGCAACTTCCACCCGAAAGCTGTGCCCGTGCATGCGCCGGCACTTGTGTTCGAGCGGCACGTTCGGAAGGAAGTGCGCGGACTCGAACCCGAAACGGATGCGCGCCGGTTCGCCGAACGCATCGGCAGTTTCAATGCGCATCGGTGTGAACACGCAATCGCCTGCGATGCGCACGCGCACCGAATCGAAAAACGGTATAAGGCCTGTTAGGCGCGCGGTCAACCACCGTTCGACGCCGGCAAGCGACGATTCCGTCAGCCCGTCCACATCCTCGAGGCGCCGATGGTCCAGCGCGCGGTAGATGGGATCGAACGCGTCCGTAATTTCGCCGTAATCCACGAGCCAACCGAGTTGATCGTCGCAGTCGCCCGCGCACTTGATATCGACAACGTAGCTATGCCCGTGCAATTTTCCGCCACGCGCATGCGCCGCCTCGAACTGGAAGGTTTTGATCAATTCGACGCGCATCTAGACGCCCTTTTGGTCCGGCGGCCAGACGAATTTGTGCAACTGCAACTGGAACCGCACGGGCAGCTTGTCCGCAAGAATCCATTCCACCAGCGCCTTGGCCTCGACCGAGCCAAATACGGGCGAGAACAACACCTGATGGCACTTGTGCGCCAGGTCGTACCGCCGCACGACGTCCCGGCCCCACTCGTAATCCGCGCGGTCGGCAATGACAAATTTCACTTCGTCCCGTGCGGACAACCGGTCGATGTTCGACCAGTCGTTCTTATCCGCCTCGCCGCTGCCGGGGCACTTCAAGTCCATGATCTTGACGACATCCCCCGGCAACCGGTCGATTGGGAGCGCCCCGCTCGTCTCGCACAGGACGGTAAAACCGCGGTCCAGCAGCGCCTTCGCCAGCGTCCCGCAATGTTTCTGCAGGAGCGGTTCACCGCCGGTAATCTCGACCAGCGAACAGTCGAGCGCGACACACTCCTCGAGAATCTCGTCGACTGTCTTTTTTGCGCCGCCGTAGAACGCGTACTCCGTGTCGCACCACACGCACCGCAAGTTACATCCCGTTAGCCGCACGAAGATGCAGGGCAACCCGACCCATGTCGATTCGCCCTGGACGGATTTGTATATCTCCGTTACGGTGAGCGCCGGGTCGGACGTGACTTGATTGCCTGATCGCTCTGCTGTGGTCTTCATATGCGCCGCGCCTTCAGAAGGACTAACCTAACCTTCAATGATATCACCGCGGTCCATCCGGAATCTTGTCTGCACCGGATTCGAATTGCGCTGATAGACATTTCCACTTGCACCGGTTTCGGCTATAAACTTGCGGGAGCGCAAACAGGCGCCGCGCTTTGGGGAAACCTCGGATGGAGACTCACTGACCATGAATTACATTTGGCGTTTTGCCGCGCTCTTCGTGCTTGTCCACCAGTCCAACGCAGCGACTATCTACGTCTCGAAACTGGGTGACAACTCCGACGGCGCATCGTGGGCCGGAGCATTCACGTCGGTACAGCGCGCGTTGGACGCGGTACCCGACGACACAGGCGGTCATCGCATCGTGATTCGTCCGGACACGTACCTCGAGGCCAACCTCTATCCCGCTTACAGAGGCGCGAAGGACAACTACAACATTATCGAGTCCGACTACGACGGCAGTCTCGGCTCGGGCGCGACCGGCTACGCCGTGATCGATTCGAGCGATCCCAAGAGAGGGCTTCAGGCCGTTGACTGGTGGAGCCCCTTCAAAGCCAACCCGGAATACTCCGGCGTGGTGTGGGACCGCTGGATCGTGAAACGGCTTTACACCACGGGCGGCGACGCCGGTCTTTTCTGGGACCTGCCACCGAAGATCGAGCCATTCACGGTCGTTGTGGAAGACAGCGTGGGAATCGGCCGCGCGTTCGGCGGCGGCGCAGCACACTTCCTCGCGCGGCATGACGAACCCATCGTGTTCCGCCGGTGTCAGCTCTGGTGTCTTGATTGGTGGGGCGACGCCGCGGGCGCCTACGTGCGCGCGGAAAACGAGGCCAAGCCCGAACGTCCGGACATCTTCTTCGAGGACTGCACGCTCGTCGGCCCGGACAACGCCCTGCAATCCGGCAATCCCGGTTTCACGACTTATTCGCGCATCAAGCTGAAGAACTCGAGGCTTGTATCGCTGAATTTTTCGCAACCCCGCGGCACACCGAGCAGCGGCATTATCTACGCATCCATCGACGGCAAGCTGATGCACGTCGATCTCGAAGACTGCACGTTGATGGGGTACAAAGTGTTCGGCGCGAAGGAGGGCGAAGTTACGTACTCGATCGCGGGGTCCGTGCGCGCGTACGTGCAGTACGAGCAATCGGTCCCCGACGGCATAATCGCGCTCGGCGCGTGGCCGTTGGAGACTTTTCAGACCGTGCTTCCTCGTATCGCTCCGATCCCGTCGCGCGTTCTCACCAAGGAATCCATCGAAATCCCCAACATGGTCGAAGTGTCCCCGGAAGTCTGGAATGGCCGGCCCGTAATTCTCGAAGGCGTCCGGCCGGCCAGCGGCGGCGAATCTAAAGATCACTTCCTCGAAATCCGGGATACGGAATCCCGCGAAGTACTTGCGCGATTCGCAGAAGGCTACGGCCTGCCCTGCGCTTTGGTACACGATGACACGTTCTACGCGTTTGCGTCGCGGAACGAAAACAAGGATTGGAACGACGTGACCGTGTTCTGGTCGAAGGACTTGAAGGATTGGCAACAGCGTGTGGTGATCCAGCAGGAAGCGGAACACCTCTTTAATTCGAGTGTTTGCGCCGGGCCGGACGGATTTGTCATGGCTTACGAAACCAACGATTCGAAATACCCCGCGTTCACCGTGAAATTCGCGGCCTCGAAAGACTTGATGACGTGGACGAAGGTTCCTAACGCGATCTTCGGAACCGACCGTTACACTGCTTGCCCGTGCATCCGCTTCGCGGACGGCTTTTACTACATGATCTATCTCGAGCACCGCACTCCGCGGTGGTTCTTTGAATCGTTCATTGCGCGGTCGCGCGATCTCGTCACGTGGGAACTCGCCAAGTCGAATCCGGTGCTCACGCCCAATCTCGATGACGAAGGCGTCAACGCGTCCGACGTGGACATCCTGGAGTGGGGGGGAAAGACGTATCTTTATTATAACGTCGGTGATCAAATGACCTGGGGAAAGGTTAAGCGCGCGGTGTTCGACGGGCCGGCGGCGGCAATGTTTGCAGGCCACTTCGCGGACAAGTAGCCAGGAGGGACAGACACCGAGTTTCGCTTCGTCCTTCGCTAAAGCTACGGAGGACAAGCCGCGAAGCCTGCGCGAAAGTTGGTGTCAGTCCCGAATACCGCCCGGCACGGAGACCGGGCGCTACGATGACCCGCAAGATTGTATGAGCCAGGAGGGGCAGACACCGAGTTTCGCTTCCTCCTTCGCTAAAGCTGCGGAGGACAAGCCGCGAAGCCTGCGCGAAAGTTGGTGTCAGTCCCGAATACCGCCCGGCACGGAGACCGGGCGCTACGATGACCCGCGAGATTGTAGGGAATGGTCGACAGGTGTTATGAATCCTAAGTCTGATCGAGAAGTCGAGCGGCGATAGACGTTGTGCGGGAGTTCGAGTGCTCGATTACGAGTACGATTACGAGCACGAGCACGAGCACGAGCGGGAGCGCGAGCACGAGCACGAGCGGGAGCGCGATCCTCCTTCGCCTGATTGGCTTCGGAGGACAAGTCACGAGCACGATCCTCTTTCGCCCGATTGGCTTCGGAGGACAAGTCACTAGCAGAAGCAGGACAAACGGTGCGCATTTCAGACTTGCGACGCTGGAGACCCTAGATATCCGACCCGGCGATTCCGTCCTTCGTCAGGTTTGGGTTTCGCAGGCCGTCGTTTGACACTTTGATCTGGCTCGAGTCCAAGTACTCGACGTGTCCGTCCGCGAACAGATACAAGCGTTTGCCGCCCAGTCCAAACCAGCCCTGGTCATTCTCCCAGGCGGTGTGATTGGCGAACCATTCGCCAACCAAGACCTTCTTGGATGGATTTCGTACAGAGGCCATCGTTTGCGGTTTCGTTTTCACCGGATTCGAATAGTTGTCGGACACGCTATCCATTTCGTTGATTTGGTCCGGCGAGTGGTAGAACGCCATCGAGTACGCGTAGGACGTGCTCTCGTAGTCCGATTCCGCCGTCGGGTCCCTCGGGCACCAGAAGACGCCCGGGTTTTCCTTGTCGCCCGGGACATACTCCGCTATCTTAGTCCGCCACCCTCGGCCCATCCACAGCCAGTAAAACGGACTGGTGCTGACGGGGTCGGACGCGGCCGGATACCGTTCCCTGTTCTCCAAGGCATAGAGTTCGAACGCGATGCCAATCTGGCGCAGGTTGTTCGTGCAGTTTGCGCGCCATGCCGCCTCGCGCGCCCGCGACAGCGCCGGCAACAGGAGCGCGAAAAGGATGGATATGATCGCAATGGTCACGATCAACTCCAGCAGCGTAAAGCCGGAGATATGACGTCGGTCAGTGTTTACCATGAATACGTTGCACCGGGAAGAATGACAGAGAGAACTATTCTAACGGCGCCCGGCGTCCGGTGCAAACGCAACCGAGCGGCGCATTATTAGAGCAATTCACGTTTGAGCACACCGTCTGTTTGGCGCTTCTGCCGTGAGTCGTCACCTGTCCCAGGCAGGTCTGCTGCTTCGGAGGGCAAAGGAGGTTCGTACTCGCACTCGATACTCGAAAAGATCGAGTACGATAACGAGCAGGCGCACGAGCACGCGGTGCAGCCGGCCGTGGGACGCTCTATCAGCACGGAACATTCCGTTTTCGGAGCTACCAGGAATGAATGTCTGTGTCAGAGCGCCGCCTTGACACCCGCCCCCTCGGAATGCTACTTCTATCGCTTTCAGGGAGTTGGGCTTGGGTCGGATCGCACCGCGAAACTTGGGCGGCGCACCACCTTACTCCAGCGTTACGAGGCGTTTACAGGAGACAATTCCATGGCCCATATCGTCGCCGAACCATGCATCAAGTGTAAGTACACGGACTGCGTGGCGGTGTGCCCCGTTGACTGCTTTCACGAAGGCGCGAACATGCTCGTTATCGATCCCGACGAATGCATCGACTGCGGCGCATGCGTCGATGAGTGTCCGGTGCATGCGATCTATCCGGAGGAGGACTTGCCCGACAAGTGGTCGAACTGGGTCGAATTGAACAAAGAACTCGCGGCGGATTGGCCCGTCATTAACGAGACGGGCGAGGCCCTTCCCACCGCCGAAGAATACAAGGAAAAGGAAGGCAAGATCGGCGAGCTCGACCGCAGCCCGGCCAGCCGGTAGACACGGTCCATCTCATTTGTTCCTGATGGCGCTTCCAGTGCCGCCTTCGGAAGAGGAATCTCAGATTTCAGATTTGAAATCTCAAATGAAAGGAAGAGGGCATCGGGAGTCAGGAGTCAGGGCTTCAATCGATTGCGATTCGCCGAGCCGCACGATTACGAGTCGTCATGAACAGAGTTCTCCCTGAGATTATAAAGACTTGAGCGGTGCGCTTTCAGCGCGCCGTGACAGGGGCATGGACATTTTCCAGGGGCGATGCCCCTGGCTAGGGTTGCGTTGCGCCTTAGGCGCGCGGGACGAATCGTTCATTTTCTGAGCGGCACGAGCACGAGACGAGAGCAGCACGTCTCTTACTTGTAGATTAGTTCGATTCTGGTGGCCGCATAACTGGTGTGATTGCCGCGAATCGTGCGCCCCCCCTTGCGGAGTAGCCCCACGACTGGGTTCTGCCCCACCGCATTTGGCTGCGGCGTCTTGCCGGTGCGCCGATGTCGCGTCGCGGAATCGCTTATTTGCCTCCGCACAAGGCGTTATGCTAACCTTGATTGTTTCCAAATTCACAGGGGCCCGCCCTCATAACACGGACAGGGTGCCCTCCTACGCCGAGGCTACGGAGGGTGTTGCCGTGGGGCCCCGAGGCGTAACCCGAAGGGAGAAGAACCATGCCTGTCGTCACCATGAGGCAACTGCTGGAAGCCGGAATCCATTTCGGCCACCAGACCCGCCGCTGGAACCCGAAGATGGCGCGTTACATCTTTGGCCAGCGCAATGGAATCTACATCATCGACCTGCAGAAAACGCTGAAGCAGGTCAACAAGGCGTACCAGTTTGTGCGTGACAGCGTGGCCCAGGGCGGGTCGGTGCTGTTCGTCGGCACGAAGAAGCAGGCGCAGGAACCCATTCAGCAGCACGCGACGCGGTGCGGCATGTATTACATGACGAACCGCTGGCTGGGCGGGACGCTGACCAACTTCGAGACGATCCGCACGAGTATCAAGAACCTTATTCGCCTCGAAGAACTGGAATCGACCGGACAACTCGACAAGTATTCGAAGAAGGAAGCCGCGCGGTTGCGCCGCGAGATGACCAAGCTGCGCAAGAACCTGAGCGGCATCAAGAACATGGACAGCCTTCCGACGGTGATGTTTGTCATCGACGCGAAGAAGGAGGCGATCGCCGTGCGCGAGGCGGAGCGTCTGGGCATCACGTGCATCGGCGTGGTGGACACGAACGCCGATCCGGATGCCGTACCGATCCCGATTCCCGGCAACGACGACGCGATTCGCGCGGTCGGATTGTTTTGCTCCGTAATCGCGGACGCGGCGATCGAGGGCCGCACGCAGTTTGAAAAGGTCCGATCGGAACAGGCGCCGAAGGGTCCGCGCGTGCGCCGGATTCCCGCGGGCAGCAGTGCGGCCGCGTCGGAAGCGGTGGAAGCGGCGGAAGAGCAACCCGAGGCCGGTGAGACGGTTGAAGTGGGCGCGGGCGACGAAGCGTCTGAAGGAGAGATGTAATTCATGGCGGAGATTTCGGCAAAATTGGTGAAGGACCTGCGCGAAGCGACCGGCGCGGGAATGATGGATTGCAAGCAGGCCTTGACGGAAACGAGCGGAGAGTTCGATAAGGCCGTTACGTGGCTTCGCGAGAAGGGCATGGCGTCGGCTGCGAAGCGCGCGGACCGCGAGGCCAGCGAAGGCGCGGTTTCCTCGTACATCCACCTGGGCGGCAAGATTGGCGTGATGGCGGAAATCAATTGCGAGACGGATTTCGTCGCGCGCGGCGAGAAGTTTCAGCAGTTCTGCAAGGACATGTGCCTGCATATCTGCTCGGCGAACCCGAAGTACTTGCGCAGGGAAGACGTTCCGGCGGAAGTTGTTGCCGCGGAGAAGGACATCTACGTCAAGCAAGCGGCGGAGACGGGAAAGCCGGCGAACGTGTGCGAGAAGATCGCGGACGGCATGCTGGCGAAGTGGTATAAGACATCGTGCCTGATGGAGCAGGGGTTCGTGAAGGACCCGGATCGTACGATTGAGGAAATCGCGAAGGAGTTGAGCGGACTCATCGGCGAGAAAATCCAGATTCGCCGGTTTGCGCGGTTCCAGTTGGGCGAGGCGCTGTAAGAACGGCCAAATCCGTTTTAGAGCGTTTCGAGGCCGGCTGCACCGCGTGATCGTGCACCTGCTCGTTATCGTACTCGATCTTATCGAGGATCGAGTGCGAGTACGATGACGACTCACGGGCAGGAGCACGAAACAGACGGTGTGCTCAAACTTGAATTGCTCTAAACTAGATCGATTTGGGATCGAATTCCCGATTACGATTACGATTACGATTACGAGATAGTATGAGAAGGCCGATCTCCTTTGCGGGATGCTATAGAGTAGCTCCCAAATTTTAACGAGCTCGAGGC